>CAZHLZ010000133.1:0-9300 GCA_964532475.1 uncultured Chitinophaga sp. | reverse complement strand
CATCAATATGAGCAGCAATTCCAATATTTCTTGTATATTTAAGATCTCTTGCCATTTCGATTAAAATCTAAAGTGTGAAAATGCTTTATTTGCCTCAGCCATACGTAAAGTATCTTCTTTTTTCTTGTAGGCTGCACCTTCTTCTTTGGAAGCAGCAAGAATTTCAGAAGCTAATTTACCAGCCATTGATTTCTCATTACGTTTACGAGCGTAACCAATTAACCATTTCATTGCAAGTGAATTTTTTCTGTCTTCACGCACTGGAGTTGGAATTTGGAAAGTAGCACCACCTACACGGCGAGATCTAACTTCTACACTAGGAGTAACATTTTCTAACGCTTTTTTGAACGTATCAAGTGCAGTTACTTCTTCTACTTTAGTTTCAACGATTTCTAATGCATCATAAAAAATCTTGAACGCTAAGTTTTTTTTCCCATCATACATCAAGTTATTAACGAATTTCGTTACTTGAATGTCGTTAAACTTTGGATCTGGGAGGATCGGGTTCTTTTTGGCTTTTCTTCTTCTCATCTTTTCTAGAAAGCTTTAATTATTTTTTCGCTTTTGGTCTTTTAGTTCCATACTTAGAACGGCGTTGTGTACGACCTTCAACACCAGCAGTATCTTCTGCACCTCGTACGATGTGGTATCTTACCCCTGGAAGATCTTTTACTCTTCCACCACGTACAAGCACCAAAGAGTGCTCCTGTAAGTTGTGTCCTTCACCTCCGATATAAGCATTCACTTCTTTACCGTTAGTAAGACGTACTCTGGCTACTTTTCTCATAGCTGAGTTCGGCTTTTTAGGAGTAGTGGTGTAAACCCTTACACATACCCCTTTGCGCTGCGGACAAGAATCAAGAGCAGCTGATTTGCTTTTCTTAACTACTGCCGTGCGTCCCTTGCGAACTAATTGTTGGATAGTTGGCATAAATTACTCTAACTTTATATTAATAAAAAATTATCTCAAACATACTTTGAGGGGTGCAAAGATAGAAAGAAAATCTTAGAATGCAAGTGATTAGCAAAAAAAAGTGCGATTTTTTAACAAAATTGTGTTTATTACTTTTTTTTAGACAAAAGACTAGGAGACTTAAGACATAAGACTTTAATTGTTGTAGGATTTCTAATTTGATTGTTGCCTTCTAGAGCAATCTTGTTGCCATCACTTCGACGCGCTCAGTGTGGCATGTCCAAGTGAAGCCATGCGCTTGTACTTAAATTATAAAAAAAGCCCCCATTTCTGAGGGCTAGATTTAATACAAATCTTAAGTTCTAAGATTCAGAACCGTTGCAAAAGCCCTGATTATTGACTTTTGCAATGGTCTTAATTAAGTATTTATAAAGCAATTCAAATAAATTTAAAAAATCCTCCCCCTCAATCCCCCTCCAAAGGGGGAAGTTAAAGAATAAAATCTTAAGCCAATTCTAATTCTTGAATTTGTTTGTTTTTTCGTTTTTTACCGCCAATTTTATCTGATACTCTGTCAACAAGATAGTACATGATTGGAACGACGATGATTGTAAGGAACATCGAACTGGTTAAGCCGCCGATTAGCACCCAAGCCAAACCATTTTTCCATTCTGCGCCAGAACCTGTGGCAGTTGCAATCGGAATCATCCCTACAATCATAGCAATGGTTGTCATCAAAATTGGACGCATACGTTCTCTTACTGCTTCTAATAAAGCTAAGTAGGTTGATTTTCCTTCTGCTTTCAAATGATTCGTGAAATCTACAATCAAAATGGCATTCTTGGCGACCAGACCTAATAACATTAAAACTCCTAACATGGTGAAAATACCAATGTTCATCGAAGCTAAATTTAATGCTAAAAATGCTCCTGGTAGAGATACCAAAATAGAGAAAATTACAACAAATGGATAAACGAAATTGTCATAAAGGGCAACCATAATTAGATATACTAAACAAACACCCACTAACATTGCTGTTCCCAATGCTCCCATGGATTCATTTTGACGTTTGATTTCACCTCCCCAAAACAAACGAACATTTTCATTCAAAGGTTCTTTTTTCAGGTATTCAGTAATTTCATTGGCAACATTCCCTGGAGCTGTTCCATTCACATAAGCTCTTAAAGTTGTGTTACTTACACGATTTTTTCTTTCCAAAGAACCGTAGCCGTTTTCTACATACACTTTCGCGAACTCAGCCAATTGAATTTGTTTTCCATCGTTACTTTGAAAAGTCATGGACTGAATGTCTGCCAAATTTTTTCTGTCAAATTTATCCAACATCACCAAAATTTTGTATTCGTTTCCTTTTTCTTCGTACTTCGAATCGTTATTTCCAGTGAGGGCATTTTGCAATTGTTGTCCTATCACGGCAATTGGTAAACCAAGTTGACCCATTTTTTCACGATCTAAATCTACTCGAACTTCTGGATTTACCTCATCTGTAGAAATTACAGGATCTTTAGCGCCTTTTATGGTAAGAATGTGTTTTCTAATTCTTCGTGCTTCATCCATCAACAGCTCTTTATTTTCGGAGGATAAGAACATTTCGATTGGAGCCTCTTCCGATTCAACCATCCCGATATTGATTGCTTTCACCTCGATTCCAGGGAATTTGGATTGAATTTTCCCACGAATTTCTTCCATGTAGGTCAAGGTTGGAAATTTTTTCTGCATATCAGGTTTCATTTGAATCGTGATTTCAGATTTATTTTCAGAACCAAAAGCCGCAGCACCTAATCCTGCACTTGGACCAGCTACATTTGAAAACACCATTCCGATTACGTCTTTTTGAGCCAATAATAATTGTTCAATTTGTAAGGTGGTGGCATTATTTTCTTCAAATGTGGCACTTTTATCGTACTTTAATTTCAACATGAATTTTCCTTGATCCCCTTGGGCAACAAATTCTTGTCCAACAATTCCTAAGCCCATGGAAGACATTCCTCCAAAGAAAAGTACAATCACAATTGGAATAGAGAATTTTTTGTTTCTCAATGACCAACCCACTAATTTTACGTATTGATCTGTAAATGAATTAATTCTGCGCTCAAACCAAGCCAAAAATGCGTGAAAAATATTTTTCTTTGGTTTTAATTCCGTTTCTACAGCGAATCGTGAAGCCAACCAAGGAGTTAATGTAAAACAAACAAATAAAGACATCAAGGTTGAAAGTACCACTACGATTGAGAATTGTTTCAAAATATCTGAAATTACTCCGTCGATAAACACAACTGGCGAGAAAACCACGACATCCACCAAGGTAATCGCTAGGGCGGTAAATCCGATTTCATTACGACCATCTAAGGCTGCTTGGCGTTTATTTTTACCCATTTTGAGGTGTCGGTAAATGTTTTCCAAAACAACAATCGAGTCATCCACCAAGATTCCAATAACCAATGACATTGCTAAAAGTGTCATTAAATTTAAAGTGTATCCAAGCGCATACATGGCAATGAAGGTAGAAATCAACGACGCTGGAATTGCAATTAATACAATAATCGCATTTCTTAAACTATGCAAAAACAGTAACATTACGGCAGCGACCATCAAAATGGCAATTTCCAAATCGTGTAAAACGGCATCAACTGATTCGATTGTAGGTTTGGAAGTATCCGTTGCTACAGTAAATTTTAATCCCTCTTTTTTGTATTTTTCTTCAAGAACTTTGAATTTTGCTTTGGTATCTTTCGATAAATTTACAGCATTTGCATCCGACTGTTTCATCACACGTAAACCGATTCCATTTACTCCGTTGAAACGGGAAATTGTAGTTTGATCCGCACTTCCATCGACTACTTCTGCTACATCCGACAAACGAATACTGGAAGTACCATTCGCCATTAAAATCAAGGAACGTAAATTATCAACCGATTTCATTTTTCCAGCCAAACGGACAGTTAGTTGCTCATCATCACCCTTCACTTTTCCAGTTGGAAATTCTACATTGGACGCAGCAATTGCTTGATTTACTTGTGCTAAACTTAAGCCATAAGTTTTCAATTTTTCTTTGTCAACGTTCACACGCACTTCTCTTCTTTCTCCTCCTAAAACGGTGACACCACCAACACCTTTTGTTTGTTTGATTTGAGGCAAAATATCCTCATCCATCAACTGAAAAAAGGCTTTATCGTCCAAGTTGTTTGCAACAGCACTTACTTGAAGTACTGGGGCAGCATTTGGCTCAATCTTCGCGATTACAGGCTGTTGCGCGTCATCAGGAAGTTTGGATTGAATTTGATTTATTTTTCGCTGCGCATTCTCCAAAGCATCATCAATATTGGCAGAAGCTTTAAATTCAAGCATCACCAAAGAGGCATTGTCTAATGAGAAGGAAGTTACTTCACTGATATCCTCCAAGGAAGAAAGTTCATCTTCCACAATTTTGGAAACTTGACTTTCAACCGTTGCTGGCGAAGCACCTGGGTAAACAGTTTGAATGGTTAAAATGGGAGGCGAGAAATCTGGCAATAACTCATAACTCAATTGATTATAAGCAATTAAACCACCACCAATCAAAATTGTAAAAATTACAATGATGAAGGAAGGTCTTTTTATGGATAATTCTGTTAAAGTCATGTTCTTACTTTTTAATTTTTACAAATGAATTGTCTTCTAAATTTACTTGTCCTTTGATAACAATTTTATCGCTCTTATCTAATCCACTTACGACTTCAACGAAATTTCCATCAGAAGTTCCTGCATTAAACGATTGTAAAACTGCTTTTCCGTTTTTCACAACATAAACCTTTGGTGATTTGGAAGAACCAACCAATGCTTGACGAGGAATTGCAAGTGCAGTAACACTTTTTGAATTATTTAATGAAACAGAACCATACATTCCAGCAAATAATTCTTGATTTTTGTTGTTTATGGTAATTTGCACTTTAAAATTGTGTGATTTATCAGCTACGATAGAAATATTTGTAACTTTTCCAGAGAAATTTTTATCGCTATAAATATCAGCTCCAACATTTACTTGTTGACCTAATTTAAATTTCAAAATATCTCTTTCAGGAACGTTAACCGTTAATTTTAATTGAGAAACATCCGTAATTTCAACCAATTGAGAACCAGGTCCAACAACAGAACCTAAATCAATCATTTTTTTAGTGATTACACCTGAAAAAGGAGCTGTAAGGTTAGTGCTTCTCAATTGTTTTTGAATTTGCTTTTTTTGCAATTCAGCTGATTTTAATCCCAATTTTGTTTTTTCAACTTGAACACCAGAAATTGCATTTTCCTTTGACAAATTTGAATAACGTTGGTCGTCATTTTTTTGACCTTCAATTGAAACATCTACTGATTCAATTTGCAATTTCAACATTTCGTCATCCACTTTTGCAATCAATTGACCTTGTGATACGCGATCACCTTCCTCCACATTCAATTTTATGATTTTTCCTGAAGCATCTGAACTGATTGTATTTTGACGGAACGGTTCAAATGTTCCCAAAAACAACATAGAATTTTCAAAAGTATGCTCTTTCATTTGAGCAGTTTCAACCAAAACTGAAGTTTTAGGGTCGTAAATGTAAATTTTTTCAGCTACTTCTTTTTGATTCGACTTTAACTTAAAAATCGTTAATCCAAGCAAAACAACTGCCACCGCGATTATTATAATTACTCTTTTGTTCATCTTTTTTCTCTTTAATGTTAATTATTTAATATTTCCAATTGATTTTAAGTAGTTTAATTCCGCTTGTCTTAATTGAACAAAAGCTGAAACTAAGTTTGTTTGTGCTTGTTGCAGGGAATTTTCTGCGGTTATAAGGTCATTTGAAGAAATAATTCCTTCATTGAATTGAAATTCAGTTTGTTTGTACACTTTTTCTGCTAGAGCCAGTTGTTCTTTTGAAATAGATAGTGAATTCAATTGAATGTTAATCTGTCTTTTAGCATTGTCAGAATTCAATTTTAATTGTTGAGCAACCAATTCTTTCTGATTTTCGATTTTCTCTCTTTCGATGGCATTTTTCTTTTGCTTGTTGTATTTTTCTAGGCCATCAAACAAAGTCCAATCCAATCTTAAACCGATAAATGAAGCCTCAATTCCAGCTCTGAAATCGTCTTCTGGTTTTGTGTTGTATGTATAATTGTAAGCTGCATAAAATGATAAACTTGGAAGATAAGCCATGTTTGTCCCTTTTTTCTCTTCTTTATTTAAAGCCAATTGAGAATCGATTAAATCTAATTCCAGGTAGTTTTCATTTTGTTTATCTTGTAAAATTGTTTTTTCAACCAATTCATCGCTTACTAAAGATAAATTTTGATTTTCATCCATTCCAATTAAAATCTTCAATAGTGATTCTAATTGCGTTTTTGTTGATTGAACAGTTTGAAGCGAATTGTCAACATTTAGTTTATTGATTCTCAACTTATCGATTTCTGTTTCGATGACTAATTTATTTTGGTACATCAATTCCATATTAGAAATCAATTTATCCAAATTAGTTTTGTTTTCATTCAAAAATTTAATTTGCTTTTCAATTGCTTGAATGTTGAAAAATGTGGAAGCAACTTGATATTTCACATCTTGCTCAGTCATTTTTTGCTGAATCTCAATAATTTTCTGATTCAAGTTTAAGGCTTGAATTGCATAATTAACTTGTGGATTATAAACCACTTGCGTCAATTGAAGCGTGTTACTTAAGTTGTAAGGAACACCAAATTGAACAGTTGCATAAGTTCCTGGAGCACCACCAAAAAATGCCGCTGGAACAACTTGACCAGGAATGATCGCATTGTATTTGTAATCTCCGGCAAAAGTAATTTTTGGCAAACGAGCCGAATTGTAAGCGTCAATTTGTTTTTCGTTCATTTGAACTTCTAATCTTGAATTCCTAATGGATAAATTTGCTGTATCCGCCATTCTTAGACATGCTTCCAAGTCTAAATTTTGAGCTGACACAAAAAATCCACCGAAAGTAAAAAGGACTGAAAACAAGATTTTAGTTTTTAATCCACTTGAATTTGTGTGTACCATTTTGTTTGTATATTTAATTATTGTTTTTTATTTTTTCTTTCAAATAAGTCAAGCCTGTTTCCGTGACCATTCCGTGAATTTGAAACTTCATGATTTCGTAAAAAATTTGATCGGAAGTTACGTCCAATCCTGCAAAAGCTTCACCGTCTGAAATTAAATCTGTTGCTCCTACATAAATTGTGGCAATAATTTCTTCTGGAATTTCTGAACGATAAAGTCCTTCCGTTTTGCCTCTTCTGATGTTTTGCAAAATAGTTTCCTTCACGAATTTCCATTTGTGTTCATGCATCAAAGCCATTGCTTCCGGATGAAACTTCTTTAAATCGTAAAAGACCGAAGGATGCACGTTTTTCATCATGGTCGACACAAATTTGTTGACACGGAACATTTCATCGATTGCATTTTCTGCTTCTTCCGTAACACAAGAGCAATTTATGCGATCAAATTCTGTCTTTACTTTGATAATCTGCACAACCAAATCATTTTTGTCCTTGAAATAGGTGTATAAAGTTTTTTTAGACATTCCTAATTCACGTGACATATCGTCCATGGTCACACTTTTGATTCCAAACTTCAAAAAAATGGCTGTTGCTTTTTCTAAAATTTCTAATTTTTTTGTATCCATGGGACAAAAGTAGAAACAAATTTTATATTGGAAACGTTTTTTAGTAAAAAAGTTTCCAAAGTTTTTGGTTTTTTTAACAAATCCAAGAAATGTGCAACAAAAACCTAAAAAATTTGGGCAATTTACAATTTTGGTTCGTGAACAAAATATAATGATAGAGTAACGAGTTTCTCATTTTTTGAAAAAACCATAGGTTAATATATTTCGAAAACGGTAAGTTACTGGTGTAGATAGTTTAAATGATTTTCTAAAAACAGTTAATTTTATTAAGCTAAACTTAAAATAACACCAATAAAAACTATATAAACTATTCCAAAAATAATAGAAATTATCTTTTTCCCTCTTTTGAAATTTTCTTTAATTTCATTTTCAGAAGGAAGATTATTAACATTATTATTTAAATCTTTTTTAAATTTATAAAGCTTATGATAAATAATAATTTTGAGAATACCCAAAGCTATTAAATGTAAAACAAAAAAATGAATAATGAGCGCAGGCCATATAAAGTCTTCAATAAAAATTAAGACAGTAAACCATGATAAAAATGCAATTTTCATAGTTAGAAAAACAATATGCCAATTTCGTTTATTCTTATATTTTTTTTTAAAATTTGGCTCTTTAGACAATTTATGAAGGTCCTGGTTAAACTTCGTTTTATATGCTTTAAGTGTATGAGTTTTTTCGGGTATCTCTGCTTTATTGCTTAATTCAACTGCGTCACCATGTTGGTGTCTTTCTAAATTTTCAAGTGGAATCGTTAAATTCACCTCGGAGCTTTCAATTAAATTAACAAATGTATCTTCTAATTCTGACTGAGAAACATCATTAGTTTTATTAACTTTTTCTACCTTCTTATGTTTGAAGTTCCATTGAACAAAATAGCCTTTGTTGAAAGTTCTTTTTTGAACTGTACATGCGATAAGGCAAAACAAACAAATTGATATTAGGAAGAAATGAATTTTTTTCATTTAATAATTTATTTCATAAGCTAGCCTTTTACCTAACAAAGGTATAATTTTTTGTTAAATTTCATTAAAACAAGTGAAATTTTTAATTTTTTGTATCCATAGTTCAAAAGTTGAAACAAAGTTTCCAACCTTAATTGATTTTTTAACAAATGCGTAGATTGGGTTAAAAATAATCTACAAATTTAAATGCCGTAAAACCCTGTTTTCCACGGATTTCACAAATTTGCACAAAGAAATGAAAATGAATCCTTCCATCTAAAATGGAAAAACAAAAGAAACCCAACTATTAATTTGAGAAGCAACTTTTATTAATTCTTACTATTTTTGCCATTTTCAAACAAAATGAAATTTCACTTTCTTTTCGAACCACATAAGTTAAAACAATATACTGTTCCTTTTTCTTTCTATTCTAAAAACACGAATGGAAACTCAATAGAAATTATTCATGAAGAATTCAAAAACAAATTGATTTCAAAGGAGTTTTCACAACAAAATGCATCCAAACTTACAAGTTTAAGTGTGGAAGAATATGGAAAACAAAAGAAAAAAATTCTTTCGAATTACACAAAAATTAATTTTTCTCAATCAGAGGAAGTCTTTTTAAAAGTCTACATAAAACCCTATTTCTACGATTCTTTTCGTAGTATTTTTCCGATTATTTCATCGATAAAAACATTTCATCGAGTTCAAAAATCCAATAATTCATTTGCAACTTTACCCTGTACCTTTGAAAATGAAATCACCCCTT
>CAZHLZ010000132.1:0-9357 GCA_964532475.1 uncultured Chitinophaga sp. | reverse complement strand
TTATGAGGTTCGCATTAATTGGGTCGAACCCACTAAAAGGTTCATCCAAAATAAGAACTTGTGGTTGATGCAAAATAGCACAGATAAACTGAACTTTTTGCGCCATTCCTTTTGATAATTCTTCAATTCGCTTACTGGTCCAATCAGAAATATTAAATTTTTCAAGCCAGTATGTTAATTGAGTTTTGATGTCATTTTTGGACATTCCGCGTAATTGACCAAAGAAAAAAGCATGCTCTTTCACTGTCATTGTGCGATAAAGTCCTCTTTCTTCAGGAAGGTAACCGAAATTTGACAAGTGCTTTTCTAAAAGAAGATCCTTTTTGTAACGAACTGAACCCTTATCTGGATCAATTATTTTATTTATTACGCGAATTAAAGTCGTTTTTCCAGCACCATTTGGACCCAATAAACCAAAAATCTCACCTTCTTTCAAACTTAATGAAACATCATCTAGGGCAATTTTTTGCTGAAAAGATTTACTAATATTTTCTAGTTCTAAAATCATCGTGATGGTAAAAATAAGAAATACTTTTTAAATTGATTTAGTTTTATTTCGGCAAATGTAGTATT
This sequence comes from uncultured Chitinophaga sp., assembly GCA_964532475.1. Classification (GTDB taxonomy): domain Bacteria; phylum Bacteroidota; class Bacteroidia; order Flavobacteriales_D; family Crocinitomicaceae; genus M2408. Next base: position 8,784 of record CAZHLZ010000132.1, on the reverse strand, counting down.
TTATGAAAAACACCACTCAATTTTGAATTTTAAGGTAATTTTACGGAAAAATATTAAAATGAAAAGATTAGTTTTAGGCATTATTCTGTTTTCAAGTTTTTGTTACTCTCAAAGCGATTCAGTTTTTATCAGAAAAATTTATGATGAAGCCCTTATAAACGGCAATGCCTATGAAGATTTAAGAAGTTTGTGCAAAGATGTTGGACCTCGTTTGTCTGGCTCCGCTCAAGCTCAAATGGCGGTAGAATGGGGTGAGGCAAAAATGAAATCCTATAATTTTGACAAAGTTTATCTACAAGAAATTCAAGTTCCGCATTGGGAAAGAGGCACCACTGAAGCTGCCTGGATAAAAACGGAGAATGGTGATTTGATTCAAGTAAATATTCTTGCATTGGGTGGTTCAATTGCCACAAACGGAATTATGAAAGGGGATTTAGTTGTTTTTTCATCCCTTGATGAATTGAAAAATGCAAAAAAATCTGAAGTAGAAGGTAAAATAGTATTGATAAACCAGGCTTTTGATCAAAAAGATATTAGCACGTTTAAAGCCTATGGCGGATGTTATCCGATACGAGGAAATGGCGCTGTTGAAGGCGCTAAATTGGGTGCTAAAGCAGTAATTATTCGTTCTTTAGCTTCCTCAATTGACGAGCATCCTCACACTGGTTCAATGCATTACGATGAAAATGTAACAAAAATTCCTGCTGCTGCAATTTCAACCAAAGACTGTGAATTAATTGCCAATTTGGTTAAAAATTCAAAATTGGAATTTATTTTTGAAATGGATTGTGAAAATTTATCAGATGTTACGAGTTATAATGTGATTGGGGAAATGACTGGAACTGAAAAACCGAATGAAGTAATAACGATAGGAGGACATTTAGATTCTTGGGATACAGGTGAAGGTGCCCACGATGACGGTGCAGGAATTGTTCATTGTTTAGAGGCGCTTCGAATTCTTAAAGTGCTAAAATACAGACCGAAACACACAATTCGTGTGGTGTTTTTTATGAATGAAGAAAATGGAAACAAAGGCGGGATATCTTACGCGAAAATGGTAAAAGAAAAGGGTGAAAAACACATCGCAGCTTTGGAAAGTGATCGTGGTGGATTTTCTCCACGAGGTTTTAGCTGTGATGGAGATTTAGCACATTTTAAAAATTTATTTTCCTTCGAAAAATTATTTAAACCTTACGAACTTTCAGAATTTGAAAAAGGTTACGGTGGCGTGGATATTGGACCATTAAAAAAAGAATTCTCTGAAATTTCTTTATTTGGGTTTGTTCCTGATTCTCAGCGTTATTTTGATTTTCACCATGCAGAAAGTGATGTTTTTGAATCGGTAAATAAACGAGAACTTGAACTTGGTGCAGCTGCAATATCTTCTTTCATCTACTTGATTGACAGCTATTTGTAGTTTTTCACCTTGTTTCTCAAATAATTCGAATTAAGATATTACTGATTTTTCCATTTTTTTTTGTACTTTTGCACAAATCAAAACAAAACAAAAACGAGTATGGCTCAAGATATTTTCGATAAGATTAGAAAAAACAGAGGTCCAATTGGACAATATTCTAAAGGTGTTCACGGATACTTTACATTTCCAAAATTGGAAGGTGAATTAGGTAACAAGATGATTTTCAGAGGAAAAGAGTGTTTGGTTTGGTCCTTAAATAATTATTTAGGACTTGCTAATCATCCTGAAGTGCGTGAAGCGGATGCTAAAGCTGCAGAACAATACGGTTTGGCTTATCCGATGGGTGCAAGGATGATGACAGGTCAAACGAGTGAACATGAAAAATTAGAAAATGAATTAGCTGAATTCATGGGTAAAGAGGATTGTATTCTTCTTAACTTCGGTTACCAAGGTATGGTTTCGGCAATCGATTCTCTAGTTGATCGAAATGATGTGATCGTTTATGACAGTGAGGCTCACGCTTGTATTTTAGACGGAATGCGTTTACATACTGGAAAAAGATTTGTGTTTCAACACAATGACATGGAAAGTTTTGATAAGCAAATGAAAAATGCTACTGCTTTGTGCGAAAAAACAGGAGGTGGAATCATGGTTATCACTGAAGGTGTTTTCGGAATGGCTGGTGATCAAGGGAAATTGAAAGAAATTGTAGAATTCCGTAAATCGGGTAAATACAACTTTAGACTTTTCGTAGATGATGCGCATGGTTTTGGAACTCTAGGTAAAACTGGACAAGGTGCTGGTGAAGATCAAGGAGTACAAGATGAAATTGATGTTTTATTTGGAACATTTGCAAAATCAATGTCTTCGATTGGTGGATTTATCTGTGCTGAAGAAAGTATTATTGAATTTTTACGATACAATATGCGTTCTCAAATGTTTGCAAAAGCATTGCCAATCACAATCACAATTGGTGCAAGAAAACGTTTGGAATTATTGAGGACAAAACCAGAATTGAAAGATAAATTGTGGGAAATCACAAATGCACTTCAAACAGGTTTTAGAAATGCTGGATTTGATATCGGTGCTACAAATTCACCTGTTACTCCAGTTTTCATGAAAGGTTCACTTGCTGAAGCAACAAATTTAACTTTTGACTTAAGAGAAAATTACAACATTTTCTGTTCAATCGTAATTTATCCAGTTGTTCCTAAAGACGTAATCATGTTGAGAATTATTCCAACTGCAGCGCACACTTTGGATGACGTAAATTATACAATTGAGACATTTAAGAAATTGAAAAGCAAATTAGATTCTGGTGAATACAAATCAGATGACCTTGCTACTGTTGAAGTGGATAACAAAAAAGCTTAAGTTTCTTTTAAAATTTAACACAAAATATATTATCAAAACAAGGTGTATCAAATCAATTGGTACACCTTTTTTCTTTTCAAAATGAAAAATTTTCTCCTAATTTTTATTGTTTTCTTTTCAAGTTTTATTAATTCACAGATTAGTGAAACGATGAAATTGACTTTGCCAAAGATAAAATTTAAAGCAAATGAAAATCAAAAATTTGGGTTTGACGAAAATTTGAATCCTGAATGGAATGAGTTTTACAAGAAAATTGAAATTTATTCTGGTCAAGATTTCACTATTCCATTTAAATCAGTTGGAAAAAATGAAATTGATTTTGTAGATGTGCTTATTCCCAGCCTTAAAAAATATAAGGGAAAATTTGCTTTTAAAATTAATGAGTTAGAATTGGATTTTATTTCTAAAAATGATTCTGTTTTGACACTTTTTTTGCCAAAAAAATCAAAAAGCTACAAATTAAAATCTTTCTATTTTTTTCAAAATGAGCAGTATTTCTGCGGTCAATTGGATGTTAAAATTTATGATTCTCAACGTGAAAAAATTTATTTAATCGATTTTGAAAATCCTTCACTGGATACAAAGGTTTTAGAAAGGGAAATAAATTCAATTTATAAGTCTACTAATATTGACTTTGAAATTGATTTTTTACCTAAATTTAAATCTAAAGTTTTTCATTCGCAAACCATTTTCACGGGAAGTTCATCCAATAATATAAGCTACACAGGGCAAATGCAATTGCTAAGGGATTTGTTTATCGAAAGTAATCCAAATTACGATAAAAATGCCTTTTATATTTTTCTAGTAAAGGGATTTACAGATTCAAGTAAGGCATACATGCCTAAAAACAAGGCAATTGGTTTTGTAGCAAAAGATAAAAGTGAGCGAAAAATGGCAAGACTGATTGCGCAAAACATCGGTTTTGGTAAAGGAATGTTACGTTATTCTTGGGAAAACAAGGGACCTAAAAAAGGAACAACGGAAAATCTTATGGATTCTAGTGGTTTGAACTTAAATCATTTTCAATGGGAGTTTTTGCGTCACAGTACCAATTCTTATTCCTTTTTTGATGCGGATGAAAATGTAAAAACAAATAATGGAATTGTTGCCTATTATTTTTGGAAAGAAAATGAAAATGGTGAAATAATTCTATCCAATAAAGACAATAATTCAATTTTTTCTGTAATAAAACGTCCTTACAAAAAGAATTTTTTATCCTTTCGATTTGATGTGAAGTATAAGATTTTCAAGCCGTTTTACAAAATTCAAAAATATTATATTTCAATAATAAACGTAACATTTTTATTGATTATTTTGTTTGTTATTTTCAAGTTTAGAAAACGATTGAAAAAATTGTGGGAAGCAAAACAATATAAATCCAAACTTTTTAGAAGAGTGATTTATCTGCCAATTATTTTTCTAGCTTTTGTTGTTTTTGTATTAAGTTTGGAATTAAGTAATTTTATTCTGCAAAAAATCAAGGTGATTTCTGGTCCTTTGGAAGAAATTTATGGTGAAAATTATCAATCAGCTAAAAGAAATTTGCTCATTAATCCAAATTTAAGTCACCAAGAAGAACGAAGTATATGTTCAGAAATTTTAATACAAAGAGGCAAAAACTGGATTATTAAAAAAAGAATGAAAGTTTTATATTTTGATGTTTTTGAAGATACAATCAATTCCAATTCCGTAAAAATTAAGTATAAATCAAATTCCGATACGCTTAGATTAGTTAATTTAGAAACTCCAATTAAAGCGAAAACGCATTACATGATTTTTTCTTTTAAAAGACAAAATGGAAGTACAGAAAAACAAGAAATTTACAATCATTTAGGAATTAATTTAAGTTCAAAATTTGAAAATTCTGATTCAAAAACGGATAGTCCGAAAAGAATTTTATTATTTGTGAACGGATACCGACCAACTTCTGTAGGACATAGTTTTGAAGATAATTTTAATGATATCAAAAGCAAAGGATTAGAACATCCAAACTCCTTAAATCACATATTTAATTTTGACCGTTACGATTATTGGACTCAGTGGAATCAGATTAATTTACTGTTCCAGAATAGATTAAGTCCGAATGAAACTTTTTATGCCGATGGACATTTTTCAGTAAGTACCTCTAATTTTCGTAACATAATTCAATTTACACAGATTTCTAATGATTATCCAAAAAGGTGTAAAAATCTAAAAAAGCATAACTGTGAATTATCTGCTTCAAAGGGAGTTCGAACTGTTTTTTCCAAGCGAATAAAAACTAAAAAGCAATTAGAATTGAGTAGTAACAAAAGAGGTTTTAATTTCAGGAAAAATAAAGGTCGTATTGCAGGCTTGAATTTATTACAAATTTTAAATGAATATCCAAATAGCAGTAAGGATGATACCATAGATTTGGTGGTTCATAGTATGGGGTTTGCCTATTCTTTGGGGATTATTGAAGAATTGAGATCTAAAATTAATTTTGGAAGATTTTATATTTTGGCACCTGAAAACGCAAAAGCTGGAAAAATAAATGCCAATGAATGGCAAGAAGTTTGGCATTATGGAAGTGATTTTGAAAAAGATCCAGCTTGTTTACAAGATGGAGTTGCACCTCAATCGAAAATTAGAGGTTTATCGCACAAAAATCGAGTTTTTATTCCCAAAAAGATGGATCCAAAGAAAGGTTTTTTCGATTCACATTTTGTGGGTTATTACACTTGGATTTTGGATTTAAAAGAAAATCAAAAGGGACACATCAAGCAGAGGTCTAATTAATTTTTGCTTTACAAAATTTTCTTACCTTTGTTCAATGAAAAAAATTCTTGTTATTCAAACGGCATTTATTGGAGATGTAATTCTTGCTACTCCAGTAATAAGCGAATTGAAAAGAATTTATCCAGAGTCAAAAATAGATTTTTTGCTCAGAAAAGGAAATGAATCTTTACTTGACAATAATCCTTTTTTAAATGAAGTATTGATTTTTGATAAAAAGAATCAAAAATTTAAAAAAATATTCGATTTAATCAGAAGAATTCGTTCGACTAATTACGATGCCGTGATTAATTTGCAACGTTTTGCAAGTTCTGGGATTATTACAGCCTTTTCAGGGGCTAAGATAAGAATTGGCTTTGAGAAAAATCCATTTTCGGTTTTATTTTCTAAAAAAATTAAACATGAAATTGGTAATGGTTTGCATGAAATTGAGCGGAATCTATTAACTATTAAAGAGTTTGGCGCAAAAGGAAAAGTTATGCCTAAAATTTTCCCTTCAGAGCGGAATTATGAGAAAGTTAAAATCTTTAAAACTGAGAATTATTATTGTTTGGCACCCGCATCGATTTGGTTTACTAAGCAATTACCTATTGAAAAATGGATTGAATTAGCAAAGAAATTATCGACACTTGGAAAAGTTTATTTGATTGGTGGACCAAGTGATTTTGATTTGTGTGAGCAAATTAGAGTCCAAGTTGATACTCGTTCTTGTGAGAATTTGGCAGGTAAATTAAGCTTTTTGGATTCTGCAGCTTTGTTTCAAGATGCAAAAATGAATTATGTAAATGATTCGGGACCCATGCATTTTTGTTCTGCAGTAAACGCTCCTGTAAGCGTATTTTTCTGTTCAACAAGTCCTGAATTTGGTTTTGGACCGCTTTCTGATGATTCAAAAATAATAGAAAGTGAGGTGAAACCAAGTTGTAAACCTTGTGGATTGCATGGATATAAATCCTGTCCAAAGAATAATTTTTTATGTGGAAATCAAATAAAAATCGATATAGTTATTTGAAAATGAAAAATTAACATAAAATCAATTTTGATTAAGGTCTTTTTGCGTATATTCGTAACCTAAAATATATCAAATTGGCACAAAAAATTAAATTCGGAACAGATGGTTGGAGAGCAATCATTGCAGAAGATTTCACAGTTGAAAATGTTGCACGAGTAGCACAAGCAACTGGAGTTTGGTTAAAAAATAAATACGAAAAACCATCAGTTATTGTTGGACATGATTGTCGTTTTGCTGGTGATTTGTTTGCTGACACAGCAGTTCGAATCTTCCTGAGTCAAGGTATTCAGGTAAAAATGTCAAAAGGTTTTGTTTCAACGCCGATGATTTCTTTGGGTGCGAAAAATTATAACTGTGGAATCGGTGTAATCTTAACAGCGAGCCACAATCCACCAAGTTACAACGGTTACAAATTAAAGGCTTTTTTTGGAGGACCATTGCAGCCAGAATTAGTACAAGAAATCGAGGACATTATTCCTGAAGTAAACAATATTGATTTTAAATCAATTTCATTAGAAGATGCATTGAGTTCTGGACAATTAGAAATTGTTGATTTGGAAACCATGTATGTGGATCACGTGAAAGCAAATTTCGATTTGGATGCTATTAAAAATTCTGGGCTAAACTTGGTATATGACGCCATGTATGGTGCCGGTCAAAATGCAATGAAACGCATTCTTCCAGATATTACTTTCTTACATTGTGAGCATAATCCTTCATTTTATGGTCAAGCTCCGGAGCCAATTGCTAAAAATTTACAACCATTGGAGAGATACATTAAAGAAAATGGTAAAGTAAATTGTGCGCTTGCAACGGATGGTGATGCAGACCGAATTGGTTTGTACAATGGAAAGGGTGAATTTGTTGATTCACATCACATTTTGTTATTGTTAGTTCATTATTTGTTTCATTACAAAAAAATGACAGGAAAGGTTGTTACCGCTTTTAGTACAACTCCACGTGTGGAAAAACTAGCAAAACATTATGGTTTAGAGCATCAAACAACTAAAATTGGATTCAAAGAAATTGCATCCATCATGGTGACAGAAGATGTAATTGTTGGAGGAGAGGAATCTGGAGGAATTGCCGTAAAAGGTCATATTCCAGAACGTGATGGAATTTGGATGGGATTAATTATCTGGGAGTTTATGGCGAAGTCAGGAAAAACATTGGATGAATTGGTGGATGAAGTTTATGCCATTGTCGGTTCATTCAAGTACGAAAGAAATGATTTGCACATTACAGAAGAATTGAAGCAGCAAATCATCGAAAATTGTAAAAATAATGTTTACAAATCTTTTGGTAAATATGAAGTGAAAGAAGTACAAACTTTAGATGGATTTAAGTACATTTTGGATGATGACCGTTGGATGATGATTCGTCCTTCAGGAACAGAGCCAGTGTTAAGAAATTATGCTGAAGCACCAACTTTAGCTGAAGCAAGAGAAATACTAGCGATTGTAAAAGATACAATTTGTAAATAAAAATAAAACCTATTTTGAAAAGACTGAATTAATTTCGGTCTTTTTTTTTAACTACAAATTCTAAACATGAATTGGAATACAACAAATTTAGAAAAAATAAATGCGATTTGTAAAAATACATTGATGGAGCATTTGAACATTCAATTTAATGAAATCAATGAAACTTCTATTTCAGCAACAATGCCGGTGAATTCGACAACACATCAACCGATGGGATTGCTTCATGGCGGAGCAAGTGCAGTCTTAATCGAATCAATTGCTTCGATGGGTTCTGCATTGCTTTGTGATTTGAAAATTGAAGCACCAGTTGGATTAGAAATTAATGCAAATCACCTTGGAAGTGTTAAAAATGGAACTGTAAAGGGTGTAGGGAAAATTTTACATCAAGGGAAATCGACTCATGTTTGGCAAGTGGATATTATTGATGAAAGCACTGGTAAATTGATTTGTACGGGTCGATTAACAATTTTGATTAAGAAATTTATTTCCTGATTTTAAATACCTGATTGTGAGTTTGTTATTTGTTTCAGAACGGTTTAAAACGGGTATCTAATTGATAATCAGCGATTTATTTTCAAGTTATTGATTGTGAGTTTATTATTTGTTTCAGAATGGTTTAAAATGGATATCTAATTGATAATCAGCGATTTATTTTTAAATTATTGATTATGAGATGTTTAATGGTTTTCGAACGCTTTAAAACCAGTATCTATTTGATTATCAGTAATTTAATTTTAAGT
>CAZHLZ010000131.1:4192-9377 GCA_964532475.1 uncultured Chitinophaga sp. | reverse complement strand
AAGTAAAAAAACCAACAAATAAAGCCATAATATGCCTAAAAAATGCCAGAAAATTGAACCAAGTTTTATACTTAATTGATTATCAGGACTTAAACTTGGTTTTAAAGTAATTAGAACCATTCTAAATAAGTAAATTATTGCAGCTAAGACATGCAATAAGTGCAAAATTGTAATAATGTACAAATAAGAAGTGGATGTGTCTCGCGATTGATTTATTTTTAACTGCAAAGGAGCAGAAAGTTTTTTGCTTCCATAATAAAGGTTTCTATCCTGGTATTTAAGTTCTTTTCCTTTATAGTAAATATGAAAATCTTTTCCTAGTTTTCCCTTGTAGAAAAAATCGCCTCGATTATCGCGAATATTCCATGCCAAATATTGTAATCTTCTTAATTCAACGGCTTTTAGTTCTTTTCCACTTGTGGTAATCAACTTGTTGTTTTGAAGACTTACAACTTCGCCTTCATAATAAAGGACGAATTTAGAATTAAGTGTATTAATCTGTTTTCCTTGTTTTACTTGTTCGAATGGTTTTACAAAATTTTGAAGTTCTTTTAGCTGACTTTCAGTTAAGGTTTTTCCATTTACAATGTAATCATTTCCATTAACTTCAATGAATTTATCCAAGTATTTAATTTCAAAATAGTCACCATATCTTCCTTCTGTAACCAAGATGGAATTTCTGAAATTTGCTCCTTTATCAACTAGTTGACCGTATCCTTTCCATTGGAAGAACACAAAGGTTAAACCTAAAAGAAAGGTCAAAATCATAAAAAGTTTTAATTTTTGAAATTGTCCTTTTTCAGAAAATTTTACAGCAATAATGTAAAAAATACTGCTTAAGGCAATCATGATCGTACTGATGTAAAAACCTGAAGGAAGAGGATATTTTACCCAAAACGTATCACCCATTGAAACAATGTATGCAGATGTGAAACCTGCAAAAATCATCACAATACTAAAGATAGAAACGTATATTAGGTTTTTTTTCATTTTGAGTTTGACCAATGGGTCTAGCTCATCGCTGTATCTTTTTTCCATGACTTGTAGATGTTTTGTGAATTAAATTTTGTCAAATACGTATAAAAACTGTATGATTGGTAGATAAACAAATGAAGCGAACATAAGTTTTTTGGCATCCTTATCTTCGCAGCTAATGAATAATTTATAAGCGTAATAAAAAAACCAGGTACTAACAATTGTCCCGATGATTAAGGTCGCTATTCCTGTCCAATCTAAAACCCATGGAATTAAACTTATTGGAATCAAGAGGAAAGAATAAACAATAATTTGAAAGGCTGAACCTTTTCCTTTTCCATCCTTAGAAGGTAATAATGAAAACCCTCCTGCTTTGTAATCGTCATAAACTACCCATGCAATTGCCCAAAAATGAGGAAATTGCCAAATAAATTGCACAAAGAATAATACTCCTGGCATCAAGCCAAATTCGTTTGTATGTGCAATGGCTCCTAACATGGGTGGCATGGCTCCGGGGAAAGCTCCTACAAAAACTGCCCAAGGGGTAACTCTTTTTAATGGAGTATAAATAAAAACATACAAAATATAGGAAAGTAAACCTAAAAGTGCTGTTGTAAGGTTTAATTGAAAAAGTAAAACTAAACCAACCACTAAGAATAAAATGACTAGAATGTAGCTTTCTTGTAAGGACATATTGTTTTGTGGTAAAGGCCTAGATTGTGTCCTTTTCATTAATTTATCCAAATCTTTTTCCCAAATTTGATTTGAACCATTGGAGGCAGCCGTAACCAACATTCCACCAATAAGTAAATAGGTTATTTGTAGTAAATCTTTTCCGCCTGCAAATAAATAACCACTCAATGCTGATACAACAACTAGAAAAGAAAGTCTAAATTTTGTAAAAGAAACGTAAGCTTTGAACTTGGAAGGATTATTAATATTTGAGGTTTTTTCCACAGATTTTTTTTTGCAAATGTATTAATTTATCTTGTTATAAATTTTAAACAAGAAGGAATAAAAATAAAAAACTGTTCTAATATCCTAGAACAGTTAATTAATTAAGTTTTTTTTAAGCTTCGTCATCGTCATCGTCGCCATCATCATCGTCAGCAACATCGTAATCATCGTCTTCATCATCAGCAAATTCGTCTTCCTCTTCTCCTTTGACATCAGCAACTTTTGGCAAATCATCTTCAAAGTCGTCATCATCGTCGTCTACACTTTTTGCTTTCATGGTTGGTTTTGGAATTTTAACGAGGTAAATAATTTCCTCCGTTTCCCATAAAAGAGCATCCAACGTTTCACCAGTTGGAGTTTTTATTTGCGTCATTCCACTACTAAATCCATCAGGAAATGCAAGTAAAAGTTGTTTCTTTTGATCGATGTTTAACTTTTCGTAACTTACAATGGCACGTTTTTTAGTCATATTTACTTATATTTCTAATTTATAAATTCTATTTATTGGCACAACAACGTTTTGTTTTAGCACGATAGCAGTGTCTGTAACCGCCCAAATTGTTGTATCCACTCGTTTTTTCCCTTGATCATCAGCGAAAAATATTTTCACTTTTTGGTGCTCTAAATTACCTAAAGAAATTGCACGTTCAACAGAAATCTTTCTTTCAATGATTTCACTTTCTTTTTTTAATATGTCATCCACTGGAAAGTGTAATGTTGAAATGTTTTCTTTTTCTATTAATATGTAATCTGATTCACCCATGTTTGAAATTTATGGCAAAAATATATTAAAAGATGAAACTCCAAAAATAAAAAGTGAAAAAATTCAAAAATAATGCAAAAAAAAAGACTTCTTTCGAAAAAAGAAGTCTAATTCAGTAATATTTCGTTAGGAAGTAAAAAAATAATCAGCCTAGTGTTTCTTTGTGCTACAACGTAAAAACTAAAACTAAAACTTCTTAAATCAAACTAAAACTATGTAATCTAAAATTACAACTTTACGTTGAAAAGAAAAACTAAGCTGATTAATTCCTTGTTAATCATGAATCAAATCTAGAATAATAATTTAATATGTAATTTGAAAATGAACATTTGTCTATTATTAATGAACATTCAGCTATGATTGATTACTATTTAAAATTTATAAAAGTGATTTTCTCAAACTAAGCTTTGTTTTTACAAGGTAATTGCAAGGGAAAAAATGGAGACTTTCATTTCTGGAAATTGTTCCTGAATTAATTTTACACAAGATTCTAAGGTTGAACCTTTAGTCACAACATAATCAATCAATGCACTGTGTTTGTATGTCGTAGGATTTGGATTTACGTGAAACGCTTCCACAATATTATCCCAGCGTTTAAATCGACCTTGTTTGGTTTGACTTTCAGAATGAACAATTCTACTTAAGAAATTAGTATCAGATGGTATTTCCAATCCTTCGGATAAACCGTTTGCGATAAGTTCACTTTGATTGTAACCACGAATGTATAATTTTTTGTTATGCAGTGGAATTGGAATCAAGGCATCAACAGTTTCAAACAAACTAGGGTTAGTTTTTAACCTTTCAGCCATCAATACCCCCATTTTTTTGGCAAAATCTTGTTTTCCTTTGTACTTAATATGATGTAAAATTTTCTGGCTAATTTTATCTTGCTCAAAATAAAATAAGGAAAAGGTACTTTCTAAATTAATTCTACCCCAAAAAAGTTTATTCAAATTCGTTTCATCTTGATAATTTTCGAAAGAAGTGTACTTAACTTCATGTAAACAAATTGTACAAATTTCATCCTCAAATTTTGAAAGTTCATTTTCGCAATTTAGACACAAATTTGGATAGATTAAATGAAGAATGTTCTCTTTCCATTCAACGAAGTTTTTAAGTCCAAAATCCATTAACTTTTGCATTCAGTGTGTTATGTGTTTAATAAACATTTTGATGTTTAAAAGTAAGCATTTTTTTTCAATATTAATTTCCAAATATGTGGTAAATTTATACAAAATTAGAGGAAAATACTTTATTATCAAACATTTGACAAATAAACGTTAAACATCGACAAAAAAATATTTTATCGCTGTGAATATCTTTTTTTTTTGTGTTAATAATCTTGTTAAGGGTTGATATAAAAGCAATTCACAATTTTAATGTTGATAAAGCAATTTTTTGTTCATTTCTTTTAATTGCTTTTAGACTAAAAAATGACAAATTTTGTACTCCTCAAACTGAAGTCTTAAATTGCTTCAAATTGATAAAAAAACTCTAAGTTGAGGACACAAAAAAAATTAAATGGAATAAAAACACAAAACAATAATTGTTGTTTTGATTGAAATAATTTTGAATAGTAATTTAGAAAATAAAATGGCAAATTTTGAACCAATATTAGAACCCAATAACAACCGATTTGTGTTGTTTCCAATTCAGCATGATGATATTTGGAGTTTTTACAAAAGAGCTCAAGCAAGTAACTGGACAGCTGAAGAAATGGATTTGGGAGTTGATATTTTTGACTGGGAAAACAAGTTAAATGACAATGAGCGCCATTTTATTAAGCATATTTTGGCATTTTTTGCTGCATCAGATGGAATTGTAAATGAAAATTTGGCCGAAAACTTTTTGTCAGAAGTTCAATATACAGAAGCTAAATTTTTCTACGGATTTCAAGTAGCTATTGAAAATGTGCATTCTGAAACCTATTCATTATTGATTGATACATACATCAAAGATACTGCTGAAAAAAATCATTTATTCAATGCAATCGATACTTTAGATTGTGTTAAGAAAAAAGCAGAATGGGCTTTAAGATGGATTGACAAAGGTTCTTTTGCTGAAAGATTAGTAGCTTTCGCTGCTGTAGAAGGAATTTTCTTTTCTGGTTCTTTTTGTTCCATTTTTTGGTTGAAAAAAAGAGGTTTAATGCCTGGATTGGCGTTTTCAAACGAATTAATCTCACGTGACGAAGGTTTGCATTGTGATTTCGCTTGTTTATTATACAACAATCACGTGGTAAATAAGTTGTCAAAAGAAGATGTTCGTAAAATAATCACAGACGCAGTTGAAATCGAAAAAGAGTTTGTAACAGACGCTTTACCAGTGAAATTGATTGGAATGAATAGTGATTTGATGTCTCAATACATTGAATTCGTTGCAGATAGATTGTTACAAGAACTTGGGAATGAAAAAGTGTACAACGCAACGAATCCATTTGATTTCATGGATATGATTTCTATTCAAGGAAAAACAAATTTCTTTGAGAAA
>CAZHLZ010000131.1:0-4182 GCA_964532475.1 uncultured Chitinophaga sp. | reverse complement strand
AGAGTTGGTGAATATCAAAAAGCAGGAGTTTTGGAAGGAAATAACAACCAAAGCTTTACGGTTGACGAAGACTTTTAAGGAATAAAGGATACACAGTGGTTGAGAAATACAACCTTTCAAGATAAATTAATAAAATACTTAAAACAAAGGAAAAAAAATGTACGTAGTAAAAAGAGATGGACGAAAAGAGGCTGTTAAATTTGACAAAATAACTGCCAGAATTGTAAAAATGTGTTATGGTTTAGACCCCTTGGTTTCACCAGAAGCAGTTGCAATGAAAGTGATTGAGGGAATTTATGATGGTGTAACAACAAGTGATTTGGACAATTTAGCAGCGGAAACAGCAGCGGCTAAAACAATTGATCATCCAGATTATGCATTGTTAGCATCTAGAATTGCAGTTTCAAACTTACACAAAGACACGAAAAAGTCGTTTTCTGAAGTGATGGAGGATTTATATACGTACGTAGATCCAAAAACGAATCAAAATGCGTCTCTTTTAGCTGATGATGTGTACCAAATTATTCAAGATAATAAAGAAACATTAGATTCAAGTATCATTTATGATCGTGATTTCCGCTATGATTATTTTGGTTTCAAAACTTTGTCTCGTTCTTATTTGTTGAAATTAAATGGTCATATTGCTGAGCGTCCACAACAAATGTTGATGCGAGTTGCAGTTGGAATTCATAAAAATGACATCGCTTCAGCTATTAAAACGTATAACTTGATGTCTGAAGGTTGGTTTACTCATGCAACACCAACTTTATTCAACGCAGGAACACCAAAACCACAAATGTCTTCTTGTTTCTTATTGACAATGAAAGAAGATTCAATTGCTGGAATTTACAACACATTAACTTCTTGTGCTCAAATTTCACAATCTGCTGGTGGAATTGGATTGGCTTTACATGATATTCGTGCGAAAGGTTCTTACATCAAAGGTACAAATGGTACATCAAACGGAATTGTTCCAATGTTGCGTGTATTTAATGACACTGCTCGTTATGTGGATCAAGGTGGAGGAAAACGTAAAGGTTCTTTCGCAATGTACATTGAGCCTTGGCATGCAGATATTTTTGATTTCTTAGATTTGAAGAAAAATCACGGTAAAGAAGAACAAAGAGCAAGAGATTTATTTTATGCTTTGTGGATTCCAGATTTATTCATGAAACGTGTTGAAGCAAATGGAGATTGGACTTTAATGTGTCCTCATGAATGTCCAGGACTTTCTGAAACACACAGCGAAGCTTTTGAGGCTTTATATTTGAAATACGAAGCTGAAGGAAAAGGAAGAAAAACAATTAAAGCACAAGATTTGTGGTTCAAAATTTTGGAATCTCAAATTGAAACTGGAACGCCATACATGTTGTACAAAGATGCTGCAAATGCAAAATCTAACCAACAAAATTTGGGTACAATTAAGTCTTCTAACTTATGTACAGAAATTATTGAATATACGGCTCCAGATGAAATTGCTGTTTGTAATTTAGCTTCTTTGGCTTTACCAAAATATGTAACTGAAGAAGGAGGATTTGATCACAATAAATTGTTTGAGGTAACTTACCAAGCTACTATCAACTTAAATAGAATTATTGACGGGAATTATTACCCTGTGGAAGAAGCACGTAACTCAAACATGCGTCACCGTCCAATTGGTTTAGGAGTACAAGGTTTAGCAGATGCTTTCATCATGATGGGATTCCCATTTGAATCAGAAGAAGCACGTAAATTAAACAGTGAGATTTTCGAAACAATTTATTATGCTGCAATGACTGCGTCAAAAGATTTGGCGAAAGTTGAAGGAGCTTACGAGACAATTGCTGGTTCTCCAGTATCAAAAGGAATTTTCCAATTCGACATGTGGGGAGTTACTCCAAGTCCACGTTGGGAATGGGATGTATTGAAGGAAGAAGTGAAAGAATTTGGGGTGCGTAACTCTTTGTTATTAGCTCCAATGCCAACTGCATCTACAGCACAAATTTTAGGAAATAACGAATGTTTCGAGCCTTATACGTCAAACATTTATACAAGACGTGTATTGTCTGGTGAATTTATCATCGTGAACAAACACTTATTAAAAGATTTAGTGAAGGAAGGTTTATGGAACAAAGAAATGCGTCAAAAATTGATGGTTTCTAACGGTTCTGTTCAAAATATTCCTGAAATCCCAACTCGATTAAAAGAATTGTACAAAACAGCTTGGGAAATTTCTCAAAAAGCAATTATTGAGCAAGCTGCTGATCGTGGAGCATATATTTGCCAATCGCAATCTTTAAACATCTTCATGGAGAATGCAAACTTCGGAAAATTAACATCCATGCATTTCTACGGATGGAAAAAAGGTTTAAAAACAGGAATGTATTACTTGAGAACTAAAGCTGCAACAGATGCAATCAAGTTCACTGTAGATAAAAATATCAATGTTCAAAGCACAACAAATTCAACGATAAACGACACAATCGTGCGTTCGATTGAAGAAGAGCAAGCTGCCATTGCATGTTCTTTGGACAACCCAGATGCATGCGAAATGTGTTCAGGGTAGAACTTGACGACATATATTAATAATGACCCCTTTTTTGTGTACGCAAAGAGGGGTTTGTTTTACTCGAAAAATAGTATGAAGAATCAATTGAAAGGAAAATAAGAAATAATTAAACCTATATAAAAATGGAAAAAAACAAAAGTTATGTAATGTGGAATAATAAAGGGGGTGTGGGTAAAAGCACTATCACTTTTCATATTGCCTCAGTATATGCAGAAAATAACTTAGATAGAGATGTCGTTGTTATTGATATGTGTCCACAAGCAAACTCATCTTCAATGCTTATGGGAGGAGGTAAAGCGAGTGAATCAAAATTACAAGAATTGATTTCTAAAGATGAACCTCAAAGTATAGTTGGTTATATAACTGAAGCGACCTTAAATGGTGACGCTGATATTCAAAAGTATATTACAAAGCTGAATGAAATAAACACAAATTTAACTGAAAATTTATATTTAATTTCTGGTGACGGAAATTTAGAATTAATAGCCCCATTACTATCAGAAAGGGCTGAGGCAACACCCTTATCAGCCGCAGATAATCCTTGGATTAAAATTCATACCATAATCAAAAAATTGACGGAAAAACGATTATATGAAGAAAGACCTTGTACATATTTTATTGATACAAACCCCAGTTTTGCCATATATACTCAATTAGCAATCGTTGGAGGAGACAAATTATTAGTTCCAATAAATGCAGATGATTCTTCAATTTTTGCAATAACGGGATTGTTCAATTTGATTTGGGGAACTTCTATCATTCACCCTGTATATGGTAAATATACATTTGCAACAAAAGCAAAAGACCATAAACTTGAATTACCAAAGATTTCATTCCTTTTGGGTAATAGGTTTACACAGAAAAAAGGGGCAGCACATGCATTTAAAGCTCTTTCTAACGAGGCTATAGATAAAATGTATTCAGAATTTAAAAGTAATCCAGATAAGTTTGAAGATTCAGATCAAAAAATTAGCAACATTAAAGAGTTTGAAAGTGTATACAGTATTGAACTTAGAGATTTCAATAGTGCGGGAGTTGTAGCGGCTAATCAAGGTTTGCCATTAAGTAAAATGGATAAGCATACTTATGAAGTCTACGGTGAAAAAATTCAAGTTGCTAAAGATCAACGTGATTTATGCAAATCAGCAATTGAATCTTTAGTTGGAATGTTATAAGTGTTTGTATGAAATCACAAGAAATTAAAAACTTATTTCTCCTATTTGAAAATGCAACTTCTGAAATTGAAGGAGTTGAATGTTGGAGTGCAAGAGAATTGCAAACTCTTTTAGGATATACTAAATGGGATAATTTCATCAATGTTATAGATAAAGCAAAATCGGCTTGTAAAAATGCTGGTGAAGAAGTTTCGCATCACTTTCCTGACGTCGGGAAAGTGATAGAGGCTGGGAAAGGTGCAAAGCAAGTATTAAACGATATTGCTTTAACAAGATATGCCTGTTACCTCGTTGCCCAGAATGGAGATACTCGTAAAGAAGAAATTGCTTTTGCACAAAGTTATTTTGCGGTTCAAACTAGAAGAGCTGAAGTAATCGAACAGCGTTTATTAGAATATGAAAGGGTAAAGGCTAGAGAAAAATTAAGTCAAACAGAAAAACAATTATCAGGAGTGCTCT
>CAZHLZ010000130.1:0-9396 GCA_964532475.1 uncultured Chitinophaga sp. | reverse complement strand
GAAACAAAAACGTTAAGTCTTAATTTAGCACAAAGACAAATGACTCAAATCGGAAATATTAAATTAAAATTTTAGAGAAAATCGAAAATAGAGGGTGACTTGACTATTTGATACCCTCTTATTTTATTTGTTGTGTTTCCTTAAAGTTCTTTTAAATATTGATCATACATGTCATTAAAAATGACACCTGAAACCGATTTTTTAAGAGACAATTGTTTTAATTCAACCAAGGACCATAAAATGAATTCCTTCAAAAAAAGTAAATCTTGTTCTTCAACCTCAGCGTGATAATTGTCGATTAGATTATCTAATGGTTTAATTTTACTTAAGTTTTCCTTGTAACTAGTTTCATCACACTCATCTAATAATTCAAAACTGCTTTCTCCCATAAACCAAGTTACTAACTCGTCATAAGGAGTGCTTTCGTCCTTCTTTTTGAATTTGGCTAATTTTGGAAACTTATTCAAAAACAAAGTTTTACTTGCTTGGGCAATCAAACGATGTGCAACGAAATCACTTCCTTCTTGCTCACCTTCGTAAACTAATTCAACTTTTCCTATAATAGATGGAATTGCTCCAAGAATATCGCTATATCTAACACTTGTGGTTTGCTCATTGTTCATTATTGAGCGTCTTTCTGCAGTACTAATTACATTCTCAAATGCAGTAATTGACATTCTTGCACTTACTCCACTTTTGGCATCAATATATTCGCTGTTTCTTGCTTCAAATGCTATTTGTTCAATCAAATCTTTAGCTAATTCAGGAACATAAATATCACAATTTCGTTCTGATGAAGATGTCGTTTCTTGCTCTGTAATTTTTTTGGCAATTGAAATTGAATCGGAATAATGAGTTAAAATTTGCGAACCAATTCTATCTTTGAGAGGTGTAACGATACTTCCTCTGTTGGTGTAATCTTCTGGATTTGCTGTGAAAACAAATTGTAAATCCAATGGTAATCTCAATTTAAATCCGCGAATTTGCATGTCACCTTCTTCCAAGATGTTAAATAGTCCCACTTGAATCCTAGCTTGCAAATCAGGAAGTTCGTTGATTACAAAAATACAACGATTGGCTCTTGGAATCATTCCAAAGTGGATTACACGTTCATCGGCATAATTCAATTTCATATTTGCCGCCTTGATCGGATCGATGTCACCAATCAAATCTGCTACCGTAACATCTGGAGTTGCTAATTTCTCATAAAAACGCTCGCTTCTATGCAGCCATTCTATTTCAGTTGCGTCTCCGTGTTCTGCAATTTGGTCTTTCCCAAATCTACTCAGAGGATTCAAAGGGTCATCGTTGATTTCACTGCCTTTAATTACTGGAATGTATTCATCCAATAAATTCACCATCAATCGTGCAATTCTTGTTTTTCCTTGTCCACGCAAACCAAGTAAATTGATGTTATGTTTGGATAAAATGGCTCTTTCTAACTGCGGAATTACAGAATTTTCGTAGCCCAACATTCCTGGAAAAGTTGTTTTATTTTCCCGTAAGGCTAAAATTAAATTGTCTCGTAATTCATTTTTTATGGATTTGGAAACATAGCCGGAAGCTTTTAATTCAGCTAAATTTTTGATATCTGTTTTCATATTATTTAATTCTTTTTTTTCTATTCGTTTCGTAATCGTGAAAAATCATTTCTCCTAAGTCTTTTAAGCCAGTATAAAATGCTTTTCCTTTGTTTGATTTTGTAAATTCCTCAATGAATGATTGCAAATATGGATCTCTCGCAATCATAAAGGTTGTAATTGGAATGTGCAGTTTTCGTGCTTGTGCTGCCATGTTGTAACATTTTTCTACAATAAACTGATCTAAGCCATTACTGTTTTTGTAATATTGACCATCAGGCATACGAAGGCAACTGGGTTTACCATCAGTTATCATAAAAATTTGCTTGTTAGTATTTCTTTTTCTACGTAATATATCCATTGCAAGTTCTAAACCAGCCACTGTATTTGTATGATAAGGCCCGACGTTAAGGTAGGGGAGGTCCTTGATTTTAATGGGCCAAGCGTCGTTCCCAAATACAATTACATCAATAGTATCCTTGGGATATTGAGTGGTGATTAATTCTGCTAAAGCCATCGCTACTTTTTTTGCTGGTGTAATTCTATCTTCACCATACAAAATCATACTGTGACTGATATCAATCATCAAAACGGTACTCATTTGCGATTTGTGGTGAGTATCTTCCACAATTAAGTCCTGTTCGGTGAGTTTAAAAGCACCTACACCATTATTGATTTGAGCATTTTTTATACTTTCTGTGACAGAAATATTCTCGAATGAATCTCCGAATTGGTAAGATCTAAATTCTCCAGTTGCTTCGTCGCCGAGACCACTTTTTTTGGATTTATGGTCTCCTTTTCCATTTTTTTTGATTTTCCCAAAAAGTTGTTCCATGGCATTTTTGCGCAATAATCTTTCTGTTTTAGCAGTGATTTTTAAGGCTCCATTTCCATCAGGTTTGATGTCTTGTTTCAGATAACCTCTTTTCTTTAAATCCGCAAGGAAATCATCCAAAGTATATTCCTCGGTGGTAATGTGATATTCATCGTCAATGGTTTTCATCCATTCTAATGCCTCATCTACATCGCCAGAAGTGTGAGGAATTATCTCGCTAAAAATTTCAAAAAGACGATCAAAATCGGACTTTTTTTCTTCTTGAAATGGGGTAAAAATATAGGATGAACGTTGCATAAGATATTCTTTATTGATTAACACAAATGTAGTTAAATTGTTTTAGTCCTCTTGCTGAAAATACGAGCACAAAAAAATCCCGTCCAATAATGAACGGGATTCTTTTTCTTTATTAAAAAGATTATTTTACAACTTGAAACTTATCAGAATAAATTTCTTTGTTGTTCAAGTCAAATATTTTAAAGAAATAAATACCTGCTGAATAAGAATTTACATCTACAACTACTTTGTTGTCAGTAATATCTGAAGCAAGGATTTGTTTCCCTGTGTAATCAAAAATAATTAGAGATTTAGAATTATTGTTTAAATCGAAATTTACCAAATCAGTTGAAGGATTAGGGTAAACTTTAATTTCGTTTTCAGCAATTAATTCCTCTTCTCCAACAAAAGCCAAAACAAAGGATTCCGAATTGGAACAACCATTTTGATCTGTAACAGTTAAATTGTAAGTTCCTAAATTTGTTAAACCTGTTAAATTTGAGGCATTTGATGTAAAGTTTGAAGGACCAGTCCACGCATAATTTAAGTTCCCAGTACCACCTGAAACACTTGTGCTAATTGAACTTATCCCTGGTAAACCTGAAATTGCAATTTCTTCAGGGTTTTCTAAGACGTAAGATTGTGTTATAGTACAAGTACCATTAGTACCGATAACTGAGTAAGTTCCAGCACTTAAATTTAAGTTATTCACCCCAGTAACTCCATTGTTCCATGTGAAAGTATAACTCAAGATGGAAGTTGATGATGTAACTTTAAGCGAACCATTTGCAGCACCAGGACAAGTAATACTTGTTTGCTCATTAATTGTAATCGTTGGAGCTCCATTTTCAGACAAAGAGACAGTTTCTGTGTTTGAGCAACCACCATTTGATACAGTGATTATATAATTTCCAGCACTTAAATTTTGAATATTGAATGCTGTTCCTAAACCTGGACCAGAAGAACCATTAGCTGTACCTGTCCAAGCATAAGTATAATTTGATCCTGAACCACCAGCTGTTGTAATTGCAATTTGTCCGTTAGTTCCACCGCATGAAGAAACGTTCGTTTTAATAAATGACATATCTAATAGAGCAGGATCTGCCAAATTTACACTAGAATTTAGGATACAAGTACCATTGGAACCTGTAACAATATATGTTCCTGCCACCAAGTTACTTAAACTTGTTGCAGTTTCACCTGTATTCCACGAAAAAGAATAATCACTTGCATCACCAACCACAGCATAAGAAACTGCTCCATCACTTGCTCCATGACAAGAAATTTGTGCAGTTGCGCTTGCGGAAACAGTTGGGGATTGAATTACATCAACCACTAAGCCTTCAATTGTTGAAGTACACCCATTATTTGTAACAGTAATTGTGTAAGTACCTGGTAACAAACCTCCGATAACATAGTCAGCAGATTGGTTTGCAGGAGAAGTGCCAGACAAAGTTCCACTCCATGAGTAGTTAAATTGATTGGCTACAGTATTTGAACCAGAAGCATTAACTACAATGTTACCCGAAGTTGGTAAACAGCTTTCTGCTGCATTCGAAAATGCAGTTGATGCGAAATCGGAACAACCAACACCAAAATTCATTCTTAAAGCTCCTACTTTTGTTGCATCATTTACATAGTTTGTACCAAATGGTCCACCATATTTAAAGAAAGCATTGTCTTCGCCACCGATTGAACTTGCTCCAATAAATAGTCTTTGGGGACTATTGTATTTTCTAACTTCAACAAGATAGTTATTACCACCTGTAAGCGTCACTGGTAAGTCTAATGGGATATTCGTAACATTCCCTGTTCCAATTGCACTATTAGGCACAGTAAATATTTTTGTTGCTACTTGATTTCCAATTTGATCTTCATGTATAAAAATTTCAACCTCTGTATTTGGTGTTGTACCATTTGCAAATTCTATGTCAACAGCATATAAAGTAGCAGTGTTAATTATTTCAAAAGCATTAAAATATCTAGCTTCATCATTTAAATTAAAACCAACACTTTCAGTAGATGGGTAGTCATGTGCATATACATTTGTTTGAGTTTGAAAATTTGCAGTCCCACTATTATTGGTGTTCGTACCATCTGCCACTACAGAGCATGTTACAGTATAACTCTTATTGTCAACAGGTGTGAAATTTGTTGGTTTCCAAACATATTTTGTTTCACCTACAGCTAAATTAAAACTTTGTGTTCCAGAATATACGTTTGAAGTACCATCATTAATTACAATGCTGAGAACTCTGTTTGTTAACGCAGTGGTTCCATTATTTTGTACTTGAGCGCCAGCAGTTAAAGGTGCTCTTTGTGTATTAGGAATAATCGAATAATCATAAACATTCACGATGTCATCTGAATATGCTCTTAAAACCGCAACATCTGTAACTGGATTTGGACCAGTTGATGTTACGCTAATATCATCTAAAATCAATTGCCACATATCTGTTACATTATGATGTCTAAAAACTAATCTTACATTACTTTGACCTGCAAAACTAGAAATATCATAATTGAAGTTTGTAACTGAAAAAGGGCTTGTTAATGCTTGTGAATGAATAGGGGTACTTCCTGTTATAACACCAATGTTCGTAGAGGTTGTAACATACACACTCACATATTCAGCAAACCATGTAGTTGCGTCTGTTGAGCCAAGTTTAAAACTAAAATTTATTGTCCCACTTTGATTACTTAAATTTATTGCGGGTGAAATTAAAAAATTGTCGGGTGTATAAGGACCATTTGTGTTGTTATAGGATTCCGACATAGCTACACCACCTTGAGCATTTAAAGGTGCTGCTAATGCTGATACATCTTCAAAAGTCCATTCATGTGTATCTCCATCTTGGTCAACAGTTGTCCATCCTTGCGTATTTCCTCCTGTAAAATTTTCAGTAAAAATTTGTGCTGAAATAATATTTACAAAAAGAATACTTACTAATAAGAGTAAATTTTTATTCATAGTTTTTGTTTTTTTAGATTACAAATTTATTAAATATTATCGAATTATAAAATTTTTCTATTCTTAGTTTATTTTTTTTGTATCTCTTGAAACTTAATAAAATTCGTTTTCTTTTTTAACAAGTGGTTTTCGAGAATATACGGCCAATCCACAAATTGTCTCTGGTGGTTCATTGATAAATCGATATTCAATTTTATTTTTTTCTAAAATTTTTACAATTTTTTTCACTTTCGTTCCGAAAATAGTTGAATCTAATATGAAATTATTATCCTGAGAGAAAAGCGAAAGTCCTAAAAGCAGAAAGGAAAAAGGATTTTTAGTTTTAAAATCATAATCAAAGATAGTTTTTATATTCAATTTTAATTAATTGCACCAAATTTAATCACAAAAAATCTGTGAAAGCATCTGCGCCTCCCGAGAGCTCTCAGGGACTGCAGGAACCAATTCGAAGTCATCAACTTTTTTCCTGATAATTATCAGTTTTTTCGGTGCAAACGGTCATTTTGTAGCTTTTTGATTTCAACTTACTTTGTCGAAATTTAAATTGCTGATTATGCCATTTTATCAAAAACACGGTTCGGTACCTAAAAAGAGACATACTGTTTCTCGACAAGCGAACGGAAAATTATATCACGAAGAACTAGTTGGAACGGAAGGTTTCGCCGGAATGTCCTCCTTAGTTTATCATTTGCACCCACCAACAATGGTGAAAGAAATGGGGGAAGCATATTCTGTGAAACCAAAAATTGCTATTTCTGAAAACTTGAAATGTTTGAGTTTCTCTGGTTTCGATTTAAAGCCTGAAGCAGATTACATCAAAAGTAGAAAAACACTTTTTGTAAACAATGACATGCACATCGGTTTGGCTGCACCGAAAAATTCTACGCCTTATTTTTTTAAAAATGCAGATGCTGACGAGATGATTTTTGTTCATCAAGGTTCGGGAGTTTTGAAAACAATGTACGGTCAAATTCCATTTGAATACGGAGATTATTTGATTATCCCAAGAGGGACAGTGTATCAGATGAGTTTCAATTCGGAGGATAATCGTTTGTTAATCGTTGAATCTTTCAGTCCAATTACAACACCAAATCGTTATAGAAATCAATACGGACAGTTG
This sequence comes from uncultured Chitinophaga sp., assembly GCA_964532475.1. Classification (GTDB taxonomy): domain Bacteria; phylum Bacteroidota; class Bacteroidia; order Flavobacteriales_D; family Crocinitomicaceae; genus M2408. Next base: position 2,614 of record CAZHLZ010000130.1, on the reverse strand, counting down.
TTGGAGCATTCACCTTTTTGCGAGCGTGACATCAAAACACCAGAAAATTTAGAAACCATTGATGAGCAGGGAGATTTTGTGGTCAACATCAAAAAACAAGGAATGATTTATCCTTACACTTATGCCACACATCCATTTGACGTGGCAAGTTGGGATGGTTACCATTTCCCTTATGTTTTTTCAATTTTCAATTTCGAACCAATAACGGGTAGAATTCACATGCCGCCGCCAATTCACCAAACCTTTGAAGGTCATAATTTTGTGATTTGTTCATTCGTGCCTCGTTTGTATGATTATCACCCAGACGCAATTCCTGCCCCATATCACCACAGTAATATTGATTCAGATGAATTGTTATATTATGTGGATGGAGATTTTATGAGTCGAAATAACATTCAAAAAGGTCAAATTACTTTACACCCTGGAGGTTTGCCACATGGTCCACATCCTGGAGCAATTGAAAGAAGTATTGGTAAAAAAGAAACAGGTGAATTAGCAGTCATGATTGATCCTTTCAAACCAGTTATGATTACTGAAGAAGCCTTGAATATTGAAGTGAATGATTATTATAAATCTTGGATGAGTCAAGAATTATAAGCCTAAATTCAAGAAAAATAATAAAATCATAAATTAATCATAGATTGCAAATGTTGTAGCTCATACTTTGCAGTCTAAAATCTAATTAAAATGGAAACAAAAGATTTAAAAAATGTAAGCAATTACAATTATGGTCTTGAAAAAATATTTGAAGAAGCTCAAGACTTTTTACCGATCAACGGAACCGATTATGTTGAATTTTATGTTGGAAACGCCAAACAAGCCGCACATTATTACAAAACGGCTTTTGGTTTTCAATCCTTTGCTTATCAAGGATTAGAAACAGGTGTGAAAGATCGTGTTTCGTATGTTGTGAAGCAAGACAAAATAAAATTGGTTTTGACAACGCCTTTAAATTCTGATTCAGAAATTGGAGAGCATATCAAAAAACACGGTGATGGCGTTAAGGTAATCGCACTTTGGGTGGACGATGCTCGGAAATCGTATGAAGAAACGATTAAACGAGGAGCAAAATCCTATTTTGAGCCAAAAGTTGAAAAAGACGAGCAAGGAGAAGTTGTTCGTGCTGGAATTCATACCTACGGAGATACCGTTCATATTTTTGTGGAACGAAAAAACTACAATGGAGTATTTTTACCAGGTTTTGAAAAATGGGAATCTGAGTACAATCCTACGCCAACTGGTTTGAAATACATCGATCACATGGTTGGAAATGTGGGTTGGGGAGAAATGAATGTTTGGTCAAAATTTTACCAAGAAACGATGGGTTTTGCGAATTTAATTACCTTCGATGATAAAGATATTTCAACGGAATATACAGCATTGATGAGTAAGGTGATGACCAATGGAAATGGACGTATCAAGTTTCCAATCAACGAACCAGCGCATGGAAAGAAAAAATCTCAAATTGAAGAATATGTTGATTTTTACGAAGGTGCTGGATGTCAGCATATTGCTGTTGCAACGGACGATATTGTTTTCACGATTTCAGAAATGCGTCGCAGAGGAGTAGAATTTTTACATGTCCCAGGAGATTACTACGACACCGTTTTTGGTCGAGTAGGGGACATTCAAGAAGATATTGACACCTTAAAATCTCTTGGAATCATGGTAGACCGTGATGAAGATGGTTATTTGTTGCAAATATTCACCAAACCGGTTGAAGACAGACCAACCTTATTCTATGAAATCATTCAGCGAAGAGGAGCAAATTCTTTCGGAAAAGGAAATTTCAAAGCTTTATTTGAGTCTATTGAAGCAGAGCAGGAGCGAAGAGGAACATTGTAGAGTCAAAAAAATTATTTTCTAGCCCAATTCAGATTTTTATTTGAGTTGGGCTTTTTTGTTAGATGGAAAATTTGTAGGTTTGTTTAAATAAATTTGGATTTTGAAATTACTTTACCTAATATTTTTTGTTTTTTTGTTTGAAAATGTTCATTTTGCTCAAAATATCAATTCAGACTTACTTCTTATAAAAATACGTCAAATAGATTCAATTTGTTTGAAAATTGATTCGACCTTAAAAACTGGAAAAAAAATCATGAAACATATCAGTGAAGGAAGTAATATGAATGAATCAGGAGGTTTTTCTATCTATACTTTTTCTGATTTTTCGAATTTGGATAGTTTGGTACTTCATAAGGTAATTAAGAATGAGTCTAATGAAAACCATTCTGTTTCAAAATATTATTTTGATCAAAAACAATTGTTAAAGGTAGAAGTAGATGTTAAAAAATATAATGATTATGATATTGTAAATGTTTATTCTGCAGTTTACTATTTTCAAAATGATATGATCTTACGTGCTTTTAATCATGATGATGAATTTGTAGAAATTGACAAAATTTTAAAATCTGCTAAAGATCATTTGAGGGAGTTTTATGAAAAATGATTTTTTTTACTCATTAATTATTAATTAATTGATTTATTCTTTCAAAATCTTAAACTGATGAAAAAATCTAAAATATTTTTAGTACTTGTACTGGTTACTTTTTCAAATTTTTTATCCCGAAAAATTCATAAAAAAGTATAAATAATTGGGCTAAAATGCTTACCT
>CAZHLZ010000129.1:0-9435 GCA_964532475.1 uncultured Chitinophaga sp. | reverse complement strand
ACAACGTAATCTATTTACGTTTTGGGGGTAAACTTAATGATATGCATTTTTCAATTTCCTGTGAAAAGGCATTAAAACTAACGCTAATTAATGCACTCAAAATTAACTTTTTCATGGTTTTTTCTCTCATAACAAAGAGAGTGATTTTTAGTTACACTTTTTTAGCTACTTTTTATCGTGCTATTAAAGTTTGACGATTTATTGATAAATTTCAATTGAATTTTGCGAAATATTACTTATTTTTACTCCAAGTTCTTCGATTGCTCTTAAAACGGAAAGTTCATCATTACTTGTTCCTAAATTCTCAATTATTGAACTTTCTGTGCAAAAAGTCGCAATGATTAATGCACGTTGACCATCACTTTTTGAGCTTGGAATACAAACCGTTCCATGATATTTTCCTGCAAAAATTTCAGTTTTCATTTCGGGTTTTTTAATACAGGATTCATCACCTTTATTTGATGGCGGATGGATTCTTGATGCATATTATCTAAAATGTTTTTTACAAAAATTGGAGTTAAAAAAAGTTCTTCCGCATTCGCTAAGCGACTTTCAATCATTTTTTTCCAGTGTTCCTCTTGTAAAATTGTTATGTTGTTTTTGCGCTTAAAAATTCCAACTTCCTCACTCAATTTCATTCTTGTAGAGAGTAATTCAAAGATTCGATCGTCTAGTTCTGAAATTTGTTGACGAAAACCGCTCAATTCTTCAGTAAAATCGCTATCTAAAAGTTTTTCTCTTAAAATTAGATTTGACATCAATTCCTTTAGTTGCAAGGCAGTAATTTGTTGCTCTGCATCAGACCAAGCTGCATCTGGATTTGGATGTGATTCAATCATCAATCCGTCAAAATTCAAGTCCATTGCTTTTTGCGAAATTTCGAGCAATAAATTTCTGTTTCCTGTGATATGACTCGGGTCGCAAATAATTGGAACATGAGGCAATTGTTGTTTGAATGCAATTGGAATATCCCAGCTCGGTACATTTCGATATTTTGGATGCTTGTAAACTGAAAATCCTCTGTGAATTGCAACTAAATCAGTTAAATCAGCCTTCATGAAACGTTCAAAAGCGCCCAACCATAAACTCAAATCTGGATTTACTGGATTTTTAATCATCATGGGCATATTTGTTCCACGTAAGGCATCCACAATTTCCTGCACTGTAAATGGATTTACTGTAGTTCTTGCTCCAATCCACAAAACGTCAATTCCAGCTTTTAAAGCCATTTCCACATGTTTGGCATTCGAAACTTCTGTGGTAGTTTTTAAATTCGTTTCCTTCCCTGCATCAACCAACCATTTTAAAGCAACTTCACCCATTCCTTCGAAAGAATCTGGACGTGTTCTTGGTTTCCAAATGCCAGCGCGTAGTAATGAAATATTGGTATTTGCTTTCAAATCTTTGCAGATTGTTAAAACTTGTTCTTCAGTTTCTGCACTGCATGGACCAGAAATTAAAAATGGTCTATGTTGATTTTTTATTATTTGTTGAAAATTCATAATGTGATGTAATAAAAAAAACCCACTTCTTGCACGAAATGGGTTTTAAGATATGTATAATATTTTAATTCGTGCCTATTTTTTTAGCCACCAACTCCAAGAAAGAACAATATTTATTTTAAAATTCATGCCGCAAAATTAGAAAAGATAATTAAACATGAAACAAAAAGAATGAAAAAAAGTTTTAATAAATTTTTAGACAAGCAATTTGTTTTAGATTTTCTTGAAAGATAAAATCATTTATTGTTTTGGAATGTTTTATTAAAAGATCGATTATTTCAGGTGAAGTCAAATTTCCAGTTTTCAACCAAATGATTTTTGGAGGACAGCCGTTTATAATACTGAAGTCATAAAAATCTGAATCAAACGTAACTATAGTAAACTCTTCTTTTTTAGCAAAAAGCCAAATTCTTTCATCTTCTGAATTCGTAAGACTTAGCTCAGAAACATGCCTAGAATTTGAAAATTCTATCGGTAGTTTTTTCAATACACGATATGAAATATTTTGATCAAATAATAATTTCATCAAGCAACTAAGGTTTTCTGTTCCTTATCAGCAGCATAAGCTAAACAAGCTAATATGTCTTGTTTTGTAATTTCTGGGAAATCTATACTAATTTCCTCATAGGTCATTCCAGATGCGAGCCAAGATAAGACATCAAAAACAGTAATTCTTGTGTTTCTTACACAAGGTTTACCAAATCTCTTGTTGGGGTTAAGTTCAATCAAGTGCTTATAATTTTCCATAAAAAGACAAAAGTATTTAAGTATAAAGATAACTATTTTTTGTAGAATTAAAAAAATAATTGAAAATAAATTTTGAGAATTAAAATATAATAACATAACTTTGTGCCGTGAAAAATAAAAATACAAATATGAATTGGTGGCGTGCAGCATACAGTTGGTGTGTCTGGCGTTAATTTTTATTTTTTAAAATATTGCAACGACTTTTCATACCTGGTTTCTATTTTTTTTTTTCATTAATAATCCCATTTTTATGAACATTTATAACCAATAATTTTCATTGGATGCAGATACAAAAACTCCAATCGGAATTTTTTTGAATTTGAGAAAACATTTTACAAAAATTGCGTTACTCGAGTCCAATGATTTTTCTAATGCAGCTGAATCTAAATCTTTTATAGGTTTTGACCCACTGGCAGAAATTGTCTTGGAAAACGATAAAATCTCTTTGTTTATTGAAAATATTCTTTCAAAACAAATTGAACTTAAAGAAAATTCAGATGTGTCAGAAATCCTAAATTCATTGTTTTCCGATTGTAAGCAAGTAGATGAAAATCATGAGTTCTGTGGTTTTTTCGGGATGTTTGGTTTTGAATTTTCACATTACTTCGAACACCAGATTGAACTGAAAAAAAATAAAATTGATATTCCCGATGTACATTTATTCTTGTTTAAAAATTTAATTGTGATTGATCATTTTAAGAATGAAAGCTACTTACTAAAATCGCAACTTAAGGCTGAATTTATTGATATATCATCCTTGTTAAATAGGATTGAAAATCGTGCAGAGACTGCTTATTATTTTGAGCAAATTGATGAAGAAAATAGTTCACTTTCCGACGATGATTTTCGCGATTTAGTGCATCTTGCTAAAACAGAATGTGAAAATGGAAATGTTTTTCAGTTAGTCTTTTCAAGAGATTTTTCACAAGCATATTTTGGAGATGATTTTGAGGTCTATCGTGCCTTAAGAAAATTGAATCCTTCCCCTTATTTGTTTTATTTTGATTTTGAAAATTACCGCATTTTGGGTTCCTCACCAGAGGCACAATTAAAAGTGAAAAATAAAAAGGTAACATTGAATCCTATTGCAGGAACGGTTAAGAAATCTGGAGACAGAAATCAAGATGAATTAGCCCTGGAGTTTTTGCGAAATGACGCAAAGGAAAATGCCGAACATACGATGTTAGTTGATTTAGCGAGAAATGATTTGAGTAAAAATTGTTCAGAAGTCAAAATATCTAAATTTAAACAATTGCAAGAATTTAGTCATGTTTTCCATTTGGTTTCAGAGCTTTCTGGTCAACTTGATTCGTTTTATTCTCCAACAAAAGTTTTTTCCGACACATTTCCAGCCGGAACCTTATCGGGAACACCAAAACCAAAAGCCTTGGAATTAATTCACCTTCATGAGAAAAGTAAACGAGAATATTACGGTGGTGCTTTAGGTTTTATTTCCTTTCAAGGAGAAGTGAATATGGCGATAATTATTCGAAGTATTTTGGCTAAAAATAACATGTTGCATTATAGAGCTGGAGCTGGAATTGTACTTAGTTCTTTGGTTGAAAGTGAATTACAAGAAGTTGAGAATAAAGTTGCTGTTTTAAGAAATGCCATCAAAATTGCGGCACTAAGTAAAAATAAAGTATTGATATGAAAATAGTTGTAGTGGATAATTTTGATTCTTTTGTTTACAATATCATTCGATATTTACGTGAATCAGGAAATCAAATTTTTGTAATGAGAATTAATTCACTTGATTTTGGTGTATTGCAAGAAGCAGACGCTATTGTACTTTCCCCAGGTCCGGGAATTCCAACTGAAAATAAAGGCTTGATGGAGGTGATAGAAAAGTTTCATGATTCAAAACCTATTTTAGGAATTTGTTTAGGACACCAAGCGTTGGCTGAATTTTTCGGAAATGATTTACAAAAAAGTGAATTTCCTATTCATGGTCAAGCAAGTGAAATTCAAATTAAAATGCGGAAAGATATTTTTGTTGGATTTCCTGCAAAAGTTTTAGTTGGAAGATATCATAGTTGGCTAGTGAAAAGTCCGATTAGTGCCCCTCTTATTTGTACATCCATGACAGAAAGTGGCGAAATTATGTCTTTTAAGCATGCAGATTTACCCATTTTTGGATTGCAATTTCATCCTGAATCCATTCTGACACCTGAAGGGAGAATGATGTTAAATAATTGGTTATTAACCTTGTAATAATTATTAAAATGAAAAAATTTATAACAAAAATATTGAATTTTGAGTCCTTAGGTTTTGAGGAAGCAAAAAAAATCATTGAAGCAATTGTTTCTGATGATTATTCTGATTCTGAATTAGTTGCCTTGATAGTTGGACTCGAAATGAAAGGCGTTTCACTGGCAGAAATCAGTGGTTTTCAAGATGCCTTACTAGAAAATGCCATTCAATTAGACTTAAGTACCTATGATGGGATTGATTTATGTGGGACAGGAGGTGACGGAAAAAACACATTTAACATTTCAACTTGCACGGCTTTGGTATTGGCAAGTATGAATTACAAGGTGATCAAACATGGGAATTATGGGGTAAGCTCAATTTGTGGTTCATCCAATGTGTTGGAATATTTAGGTTTTTCATTTCCCAAAACACAAAATGAACTAGAAAGTAACATTGAAAAAAATAATTTGGCTATCATTCATGCTCCTTATTTTCATCCAACCTTAAAAAAAGTAGCAAAAATTAGAAAAGAACTTGGTGTAAAAACTTTTTTTAATTGTCTTGGGCCGCTTATAAATCCTGCAAAACCAAGTTTTCAGCTTACAGGAACTTATAGTTTGGAACTCGCTAAAACTTATAATTTTTTATTAAAAGATAAACTCAAAAATTACAAAGTTGTTCATGGTATTGCGGGTTATGATGAATTAACCTTGTCATGTCCTACAAAAGTGTACAGTAAAAATGAAGAAGGTTTTTATTCCAATGAAGATTTTAATTCAGGAATCTCCATTATTGCGGAAGATTTATTCGGTGGAAATTCAACGAAAGAAGCAGCAAATATTTTAGTTAATATTCTAAAAGGACATGGTACACGAGCTCAAAATTCTGTCATCGCAGCAAATGTTTCCACTGCTATTCATTGCATAAATCCTACTTCTTGCTTGAAAGAAAATTACCTTTTAGCGCAGGAGCAGCTTTTATCTGGAAAGGCATTTAGTCATTTTAAAATCAATCCTTAAATCAAAAAATAAAATTTCACCTTATGAAACAAGAATCAACATCAATTTTAGACAAAATCATTGCAACAAAACGCGATGAAATAAAAGTGTTAAAACAAAATAAATCATTCAAAGATTTTGAAAAATCAATTTATTTTCAAACTCCTTGTCGTTCATTGAAAACGTCCCTAAGAAATAGCACTTTTGGAATAATTTCAGAATTCAAACGCAAATCGCCAAGCGCGGGATTTCTAACAGATAAAAATGTGTTGGATCAAGTGAATTATTACCAAAATAATGGAGCATCAGCAATTTCTATACTTACGGACAGTAATTATTTTGGAGGAACAATTGAAGACATCCTATCAGTTAAGCAAGAGGTTTTTGTGCCTATTTTGAGAAAAGATTTCATTTTGGATGAGATTCAAATTATTGAAAGTAAAGCCATTGGTGCGGATGTCATTTTGCTAATCGCAGAAATTTTAAGTAAAGAAGAAATTATTTCCTTTACCACTTTAGCGCAATCTTTGGGGTTGGAGGTAATCTTGGAACTGAATCATGCTTTTTTGTTTGATAAGATCTATGAAGAGGTTGATGTAATTGGAGTAAATAATCGTGATTTAGCCAAACAAATAACTAAAATTCAAACTTCCTTCGATTTATATAATTTCCTACCATCAAATAGTATTAAGATTTCTGAATCTGGAATAAAAACGATGGATGAATTAATTCGTCTCAAAGAAATTGGTTACAAAGGAGCCTTAATTGGAGAGAGCATACTCAAAAATGAAAATTTGTTATTAGAATTTAATCCAAAAGAATATGCTAATTAAAGTGTGCGGGAATACTGACTTGGAAACAATCGGAAAATTAGAATTGATTCAGGAAATCGACTTTTTGGGATTTATTTTTTATGCGGATTCACCTCGAAATTTTCAGGGAAATTTAAACGAAAGAAAAATAATAAAAAGGGTAGGGGTTTTCGTAAACGAAACGATGGAATTTATCCAAGAAAAAGTAAGTTCCCACAAGTTAGATTTTATTCAATTACACGGAAATGAATCTCCTGAATTCTGCAAACTAATTCAAAAAATGAAACCCGTAATTAAAGTGTTTCACATCGATTTGGAGTTTGATTTTCAACAAGTGGAGGAATATTTAGATGTGTGTGAATATTTTTTATTTGATACAAAGACTTCTAAGTTTGGTGGGTCTGGAGAAAAATTTCCATGGGAAAAATTAAATGATTATTCCCTTTCTAAAGAATATTTTTTGAGTGGTGGAATTTCATTTTCTGATAGTGAAATTTTGAAAAACTTGCCAGAAAAGTGCATTGGAATTGACATCAATAGCAAATTTGAACTTGAAATTGGTAAAAAAGATTGTAAACTGATACAAAAATTTATAAAAAACATAAAATGAAAACAAAATATCATGCAGATGAATTTGGTTTTTATGGAGAGTTTGGAGGCGCTTTCGTCCCAGAATTACTTCAAAATCAAATTTATGAATTAGCAGAAAAGTACAATGAATTAAAAGAAAATGAGGCATTTAATAATGAATTAAATCAGTTGTTAAAAGATTATGTGGGAAGACCAACACCATTGTATTTCTCTAAAAACTTAAGTGAGCAGTATCAGGCAAAAATTTTTCTAAAACGAGAAGATTTATGTCACACGGGTGCGCATAAAATTAACAATACCTTGGGTCAAGTTTTACTTGCAAAAGCAATGAATAAGCAAAAAATCATTGCGGAAACTGGTGCCGGTCAGCATGGGGTGGCAACAGCAACGGTTTGTGCCTTGATGAACTTAGAATGTATTATTTTTATGGGTGAAAAAGATGTTCAACGTCAAGCTCCGAATGTTGCACGAATGAAAATGCTTGGAGCAAAGGTAGAAATTGCTAAATCTGGCAGTAAAACCTTGAAAGATGCGACCAATGAGGCCATTCGATACTGGATTAGTAATCCGGATTCATACTACATGATTGGAAGTGTTGTAGGCCCACATCCTTATCCGCAGTTAGTTGCTGATTTTCAGTCTGTTATTTCAAAGGAAATTAAGATGCAATTGCTAGAAAAAACCGGTTCTGAATTACCAACAAAAGTGATTGCCTGCGTTGGTGGAGGAAGTAATGCTGCAGGAGCATTTTATGAATTTTATGAAAATGACGAAGTAGAATTAATCGCAGTTGAAGCAGCTGGAGAAGGCTTGTTTTCAGGTAAAAGTGCTGCCACATCGATTTTGGGCTCAAAAGGAGTTTTGCATGGAAGTTTAACTTTATTGATGCAGGATGCAAATGGTCAAGTTGTTGAGCCTCATTCCATTTCTGCTGGATTAGATTACCCTGGAATTGGTCCTTTGCATGCATTCGCAATTGAGAAAAAACGCTGTAAGGTAATCGCAATTAGCGACGTAGAAGCTATTCAAGCAGCTCAAAAATTGTGTGTGACAGATGGAATAATTCCTGCCTTGGAAAGTGCTCATGCCTTGGCTGCATTAGAGAAAATTTCTTTTTCAAAAGAGGATGTGGTGGTGATTAATTTATCTGGAAGAGGCGATAAGGATATGGATACTTATTTGAGAGTGATGAATTATGAATTATAAATTAAGAATTAAGAGTTAAAAGTAAATAATAAATGAACGGAAATTGAGCGAAGCCGAAATTGAAGTGAAGTGTTAAGAATTATGAATCTAAAATGGTTGATTTCGACTTCGCTCAATCAACGCGACTTCGCTCAATCAAGTAATAAAAAAATATGTTGATTGCCTTGATATTTAACTACTTATAGTAACTACTGAAATCAAAAGTAATTTTTGCTTTACAAATAATGATGCCGTAGGTATCAAATGTTTTTAACGACGGACTACGTCCGTCGTTAAAATAAATAATTAACTCGTTTTTGGCATGTGTTTTTGTTTAAAAACCATGACGAAAACCATCTAAAAATAACTCGAGAAAAATTGAGGAATTCAAAAAAATATAATATGACATTTAAAAAAGAAAAGAAGCAAACTAGCATTTTTATCACTGCTGGTTTTCCGAAAGTTGATAGTTTACAGGAGCAAATTTTATTTTTGCAAGCAAAAGGAATAGATTTCATTGAAGTAGGAATTCCTTTTTCGGATCCGATGGCAGATGGAGAAAAAATTCAAGAAACGAGTAATTTTGCGATTGCAAATGGAATGACTGTTACATTGATGTTTGAGCAATTGAAAAGTTTCAAAGATGAGGTGAAAATTCCTTTGGTAATAATGACTTATTTTAATCCAATCTTAAGTTTCGGTTTAGACTTATTTTTAAAAAAATGCTATGAAGTAGGAATTTCCAATGTAATTATTCCTGACATTAGTTTGGAATGTTATGAGCGAAATTATAAAAATCAGTTTGAAAAATCTGGAATAAATTTGTGTTTTTTGGTGACACCAAATTCGAATAATGAACGCATAAAAAAGATGGCATCATATTCTAAGAATGGATTTTTATATCTTGTTTCACAAAATGCAATTACGGGTGAAAATAAAGAATCAAGTGATAAATTAACTGAACGTTATTCTGAAATCAAAACACTTTGTGCAGAAACTCCTATGATGATTGGTTTCGGAATAAAAAATCGAGAGGATTTGCAAAGAGCTCAACATTTTTCTGACGGCGGGATTATTGGTACAGCTTATTTGAATGCACTTTCTGATGCTAGGGAGGAAGAATTTATTGAGGGTTTGTTTGCATGTTGAGTCTTTTAGTTATAATCTACTTAGTTTATAAAATCATGTGTAGCATTTTTGTTACGCAATTATTTTGCAATAATTTTATCCCTTTTTCAAATCATTAAATAAAAAAACCGCTCAGCAAAAAAAAGTGAACAGTTTTAAAACATGTTTTTTAGCAAATAGATAAGGCTAAGCTCATATTTTTTGGAGAGCTTTAATCTCTAATAATCCAATTTTCTATTTTCAATCCTTTTATATTTTGAAAATCTTTTATATTATCTG
>CAZHLZ010000128.1:7033-9557 GCA_964532475.1 uncultured Chitinophaga sp. | reverse complement strand
AGAAAGGTAGATGATTTTTCAAGCACTAGACTTTTGGTTCTTTTTGGCAATGAACTTTTCTCATGAGTATCTTTAAAATTATAAAAAGTGCGAATAAAAAAAAACGGAAAATAGATTTTTTTTAGTAAATTGTTTTTGTTGGTAGATATGAGTTCAATCAATAAAAGTAGAACTTGATAGAAAGATTTAGAAAATTGAAATCTTTAATAATTAATCAAAATTAATACAAATCAAAAAGCTTTTCATTTCCGGTGTCGCAGAAGATTTTTGCTAGCTAACAAATTCTTTTTTTAGAAATACAATCCCATTTTGCAACTAAAAATATGGATTTACGGACCTTGAATTTGAGAAAAGCAAGTTTTTATTGCCTCCCTAAATTCAAATTGAGTAATTTTGTACAAATATGTAAATCTATGAGCAATTTTGAAAATCTTGGAATAAAAAATGACTTTATTAAAGCCCTAAATGATTTGGATATCACTTCTCCAACTCCAATTCAGCTTCAAGTTATTCCAATTTTAAAAGAAAAGAAAACAGATTTAATTGCTCAAGCGCAAACAGGGACAGGTAAAACTTTAGCTTTTGGCTTGCCTCTTTTGGAACAAATCAACACAAAAAAAGACTACGTTCAATCCTTGATTTTATGCCCAACTAGAGAATTATGTCAACAAATTGCAAAACAATTATTTAAATGCACCAAATATTCTGACAAAATTTTTTCAGAAGCAGTTTTTGGTGGTGCTCCAATCGATAGACAAATTAGTGCTTTGTCACGTCCAACCCATATTATTGTTGCAACGCCAGGCCGACTAATTGATTTGGTAAATAAAAAAGCTGTCAATTTGAATTACGTGAAAACGGTTGTACTCGATGAAGCAGATGAAATGCTAAGCATGGGCTTTAAGAAAGAATTAGATGAAATTTTAAAATTTTTAACCCACGTAGAAAACAAATGGCTTTTTTCTGCCACCATGCCTAAAAGCTTGGAAGAAATTATCGCTCAACACATGTCTCCAAGTGCTCATCGTATTGAAGTGAAAGCAGATGATGTAGTAAATAAAAACATTGTGCATCAATTTGTTATGTGTGATGAAAGTGAGAAATTCAACATTTTATTGCACTTTCTGAAATCAGAACACAAAAACAGAGGAATGGTGTTTTGTAAAACAAAAGTTACTGCTCAAACACTTGCAAAACAACTCATTGCGAAAAATATTCCGACCGACGCCATTCACGGTGACTTACTTCAAAAAGAACGTGACAAAGTGATGCGAGCATTTAAAAATGAAAATTTACGAATTTTAGTTGCCACGGACATTGCAGCACGAGGAATTGATATCGATTCTTTGGCATTTGTGGTACATTATAATCTACCCGACAAAGACGAATATTACACGCATCGAAGCGGAAGAACGGCTCGTGCTGGGAAAAAAGGAATATCGTTGTGTTTAGTGGATAATAATGGTAGAAAACAACTTCGCTTTTTAGAAAAAACGCTCAATATTTCATTTATGGAAGTGAGATAAAAAATCACAATTTTAACTGACTTATATCATAAAAAAAATTGATTCGGCTAAATACCTTTGTAGTATAAAATTTAGCCTTATGAAATATTTAGTTCCTTTTGATTTTTCTCCCGTAAGTAAAAATGCTGTAAAACACGCTTTGAGATTGGCAGGCGTTTCTGGCGGGGAGATATTTTTATTGCACATTGTAAGTGAAAAAGAGCAATTACGTGCCAAAGAAATAGTTTTTAAAGAATATATATCTACTCTAAAAGCTAGTGAAAAATATGAGATTTCACATCAAATAGTGGTAGGTGATATCTTTAATGACATAGGGAAAATTTCAGATTATCATGGAGCTGATTTAGTGGTAATGGGAACTCATGGAGTAGATACGATGCAAAAAATCTTCGGCAGTAATGCCATCAAAATAATTAAAAATGCGACCTCTCCCTTTATTATTATTCAGGAGGAATGTGACGAAAAAGAATTGAAAAAAATTGTTATGCCCTTCTCAATTGAGAAAAAAAGTATGCAAGTGTTGCGTTTTGCAGCTCAACTTTCAAAGATTTACAACACAGAGATCATTATGCTTGGCAGAAATCATACAGATGAGGTGTTTAAACATCAAGAAAATACTAATGTTTTAGTAGCTCACAAATATCTCAAAGAACAAGGTGTTGCACATCGTTTTGAAATAGTGAATGTTAGCAAATCTGATTTTCAAGATTTCGTAATCGATTTCGCACAAAAAGAAGGAGCAGATTTAATAGCAACTACTTATTTTTCAGATTCTTTACTGCCGATATTTGAAAAATTCATTCAAAATTTGATTGTAAATAAACACCACATTCCAGTTTTATGTCTGAATTCTCAATCGCTTACAAAATCTGATTCAATTATGAGTTTTATGACGAATTGATTTATTACTTTTTTCTTTGCGCCTTTATTTTTTGAAATTATTTAATTGAAAATTCTCCTTGATTTTATTTATTGATATTTTTTTTATAAAAATGTAT
>CAZHLZ010000128.1:0-7023 GCA_964532475.1 uncultured Chitinophaga sp. | reverse complement strand
GCCTTAGTGTAAAAGTGACATTAAGAAATTCTTAACTACTAAAGCAAACATTCATGGCAAAATACAATTTCCCTCAAAATCAAGAAAGAGTTGTAATTGAAAATATCAGTCCGTCCATTGAAGGTGGAATTTATGCAATAAAAACCATTGCCAATCAAGAAATCAGAATTGAAGCAGATATTTTAGCTGATGGCCACGATGTCCTTCGAGTTGCAGTCAAATTCAAAAATAAAAGCGATAAAAAATGGCAGGAAGTAGATTTATCGCCAACAGAAAATGATCGATGGGCTGTAAATATCAATTTCTCCGACCTTGGAATTCATAATTATTACTTGGAAGCTTGGGTGGATTGGCCATTAAACTGGTTGTTCGGCACAAGAAAAAAAATTCATGCTGCTCAAGATGTGAAGAGTGAATTACTCGAAGGAGCGGAATATTTATCTGCAATTGTTGATAATTTAGATGCAAAATCAAAAAAAGAAATCACTGCTTGGATTGGCATTTTCAACAATTCAAAGATACAAGATGAAGCAAAAGCCTTAGTGCTTGGAAGCGAATTAGAAAAAATATTTTGGGAAAACCCAACACGTCAGTTGGCTGCAAAATCACAAGAGTTTACTTGTAAAGTGGAGCGTGATAAAGCTTTATTTTCAACTTGGTACGAATTTTTCCCACGCTCAGCATCCTCCAAAGAAGGAAAACATGGAACATTTAAGGATTGTGAGAAAATCTTGCCTCGCGTAGCAAATATGGGCTTTGATGTTCTTTATTTCCCACCAGTTCACCCAATCGGGGAAGTAAACCGAAAAGGGAAAAACAATGCAACAGACGCTAAAAAGGGCGATGTTGGTAGTCCATGGGGAATTGGTTCAAAACATGGAGGCCACATGAGTTTGCATCCAGAATTAGGAAATGAAAAAGATTTTAAATCCTTAGTGGATAAAGCGAAATCATTGGGAATTGAAATTGCCATGGATTATGCTTTGCAAGCTGCACCTGATCATCCTTGGGTGAAAGAAAATCCTCAGTGGTTTAAGTGGCGACCAGATGGAACAGCACAATATGCTGAAAATCCACCAAAAAAATACCAAGATATTCTTCCGATTTATTTTGAAACACCCGATTGGAAAAATTTATGGGCTGAACTGCTAAAAGTTGCTTTGTACTGGGTGGAAGAATTTGGAATTTCAATTTTTAGAGTAGATAATCCACATACAAAACCATTTCATTTTTGGGCTTGGTTAATTGAAGAAGTGCAGGTAAAACATCCACATGTAATCTTCTTGGCGGAAGCATTTACACGACCAAAAATAATGGAGCAATTGGCCAAACAAGGTTTTACACAAGGATATTCTTATTTCACTTGGAGAACCAACAAAGAGGAAATTATTCAGTATGTAAATGAATTGACACAAACGGATCGAAAATATTACTTCAGACCAAATTTTTGGCCAAATACGCCAGACATCAATCCTTTTCACTTACAAAGTGGGAACGAAAGCATTCACTTACATCGTTACGTATTGGCAGCAACATTAAGTTCTAATACAGGCGTCTATGGTCCAGTTTACGAACAACTTGTTGGTGATGCGTTGCCAGGAAGAGAGGAATACATGGACAGTGAAAAATACGAATTTCGTCATTGGGACTGGAAAAAAGAAACAACTTTAACCAAAATAATTACACTCGTTAATAAGGCAAGGAAAAATCTAAAATCCTTACAACAAACAAATAATATAGCTTTTTTAGAAATTGATAACCAAAATTTAATTGCTTTCCATAAATGGGATTTTGAGAAACAAGATCGTTCAATTGTTGTTGTTAGTTTAGATCCTCATTATCCGCAAAAAGGTTGGGTTAAATTGCCTTTAGCTGAATGGGGTATTTCCGAAGGTCATCAAATAAGAGTTCAAGATCAAGTAACTGAAGATTCCTATAATTGGGACAAAGAATGGAGTTACGTTGAACTTCATCCCGTTTTGCCCTTCCATATTTTTAAAGTTGAATTTTAATTTTCTGTCTCATGGCAAAAAAAGTCAAAGTTGAAGAAATAGCAGCAGATAATCGTCCAATATTCGCTTGTTCATGGAAAAACGCCCTTGATTCGCAAGAATTTAGAGAACGCTTTCCGAAAGAAATTTTTCAAGATTACATCATTACAAAAAGATGGTATGGGGGAAAAGTTTCTACGATAAAAAACATTGAAATTATTGATTACATCAAGTTATCTAGTGACCAGCACAATTATTTTGGGGTTCTGATTGAAATTAATTACGAAGAATCCTTTTTTCAGAATTACTTCATCACTTTGGCCTACATGCTTGAAAATGAGTTGGAAGAAAATTCTAATATCATTGGTGCTACTTGCTTTGAGGAAGGAAAAGGATATTTAGTAGATGCATTATTTATAGAAGATTTTCGTCAACTTTGGTTTGAATTAACTGTTGGTAAACATCCAACACCAAATCAGAATTTGAGTTTTAATTGCGATGAATCGATTTTTTGTGAAAATTATGCTTCTTCACGATTAATGGGAGTAGAACAAAGTAATACAAGTATCATTTATAATGAAAAATACGTTATGAAGTTTTTTCGACGTATTTTTATTGGTGTAAATCCAGATTATGAAATAAATAAATTCTTGACAAAGCAACAAGGATTTGAAGGAACTCCAGCGTACCGCGGAAGTGCAAACATGGCGCACTTTAAAGATGCCATTACACTTGCTTTGATGCAAGAATTGGTTGCAAACAAGTATGATGCTTGGACCTACTTCAATGAGATATTATTGCAAGCTTACCAAAATTTAGAACGCAAAAAAGTTGATATCAGTCGCTTGCCTTCAATCCGCTTATTTCAACCAACAACCATTCAACAAGTTCCTCACGAATTCATTGATTTTGTCGGTTTGGAGTTTTTTTTGAAAGTAAAATTACTTGCCGAACGCACAGCCGATTTGCACATCGCTTTGGGAAGTAACAATACGGATACACATTTTACTTCTACAACTTTTAATGAAGATTACGGAGTTTGGTTGAAAAATAGATTAATTTACCAAGTTCAAAATAGATTAAATGCTATTGAAAACAATTTACATGCTTTAGAAGGAGAGGCTTTTGACCTAGCATCTAATTTTTTGGCAGACAAAAAAGCAATGCGAAATTTTTTCCTAGATTTTGATTATACAACTTTTAAAGGTGAACGAATTCGTATCCATGGCGATTATCATTTAGGACAAATTTTGGTGACTGATTCAGATTTTATTGTCTTAGATTTTGAAGGTGAGCCAGAAAGTACCATTCGCGACAGAAAAGTAAAACAACCACCTCTGAAAGATGTTGCAGGATTATTTCGCAGTTATCATTATGCTTTATTTGCGTCCGTGTTAAATAATCAAGATAAATTATCCTATAAAATGGAACATCTGTTTGAAGCGGGAGAAAAATTGTTTACTTACATCGTCGGAGTAAGCATGGAGGCTTACATGCAACGGATTTATGCTTCTGGTAAATTAAATTTAGGTTACATCAAGGAGCAAGAATTTATTTTGATGTATCACATGACTGAAAAAGCAGTGTATGAATTAGGTTACGAATTAAATTCTCGTCCCGATTGGGCAATCATTTCATTGAAAGGAATTTCAAGCATCATGAAGCACACAGAGCATTAATTTCACAAACAAGTTTAGAAACAATAAATATGGAAAATGTAATTGTACACAGCCTTCTTACGGAGTTTGATATCAACTTGTTTAGAGCAGGAAAACACATTCGTTTGTATGAGAAATTAGGCGCTCATTGCATCAATTTAAATGGTCAAGATGGAACTTATTTTGCCGTTTGGGCTCCAAGTGCAAAAGAAGTTTTTGTTATTGGAAATTTTAATCATTTCACTAATTCTCATCGGTTAAATGTACGTTGGGATGGTTCCGGAATTTGGGAAGGTTTTATCCCAAATGTCGGTCATGGTGAAATTTATAAATATAGAATTACGAGTCACAATAACGATATTGTAACAGAAAAAGCAGATCCTTTTGCACGATATTGCGAGCATCCACCAAACACAGCATCCATTATTTGGAATACAGATTATGATTGGAAAGATGAGAATTGGATGCTTGTTCGAAAAGAAAACAATGCTTTGGATAAACCTTTTTCAGTCTATGAAATTCATGCTGGATCTTGGAAAAGAAAGTTGGAAGAAAATCGCTTTTTAACTTACCGTGAATTGGCCACTGATTTGGTCAATTACGTTGCTGAAATGGGATTTACACATGTGGAGTTTATGCCAATTATGGAATATCCTTACGATCCATCTTGGGGATATCAATTAGTGGGATATTTCGCACCAACAAGTCGTTTTGGAGCACCAGAAGATTTTAAATTTTTAATAGATGCGTTTCATCAAAAAGGAATTGGAGTGATTTTAGACTGGGTACCATCGCATTTCCCTGATGATGCCCACGGATTAGGAATGTTTGATGGCTCACATTTATACGAACATCCTGACATTCGTAAGGGCTATCATCCTGACTGGAAATCCTTGATTTTCAATTACGAACGACCAGAAGTTTGTTCCTTTTTGTTGAGCAACGCTTTGTTTTGGTTAGATCAATTTCATGCAGACGGTTTGCGAGTTGATGCTGTTGCTTCTATGTTGTATTTGGATTATTCGCGTAATGAAGGAGAATGGGAACCAAATCAATTTGGTGGTAGAGAAAATTTGGCAGTAATTGACTTCTTAAAAGAATTAAATACTTCCGTTTACAGAGAATACCCTGATGTTCAAACAATTGCTGAAGAAAGTACCAGTTTTCCAATGGTAAGTCGTCCTACATTTTTAGGCGGATTAGGATTTGGAATGAAATGGATGATGGGTTGGATGCACGATACTTTAGAATATTTCAAACGAGAATCGATTTATAGAAAATACCACCACAATGAAATTAGTTTTTCATTAACTTATGCTTTTACAGAGAATTTCATGTTGCCTTTGAGTCACGATGAAGTGGTTTATGGTAAAAAAAGTATCATGGGACGAATGCCGGGAGATCACTGGCAACGCAGAGCAAATTTACGTTTACTTTTCGGAAATATGTTTACGCATCCAGGAGCAAAACTACTATTCATGGGAGCAGAATTCGGTCAAGAAAGTGAATGGAATTTTCAGCAATCACTTGACTGGCATTTATTAGACAATCCAGATTACAAAGGAATTCAAAATTGGGTTAAAGCCTTAAACAAAATATACAAAGAACAAAAAGCCCTTTCAGAATTGCAATTTAATGCTTCTGGATTTCAATGGATTAGTTACGATGACAATGAAAATAGTGTATTAGTTTTCTTGCGAAAAGGAAAAAATCAGCAAGACGATTTATTAGTGGTTTGTAACATGACTCCAGTAATATTAAGTGATTACCGCATTGGAATTCCTCATGAAAGCAAATGGACAGAAATACTATGCAGTGATGGGATTGAATTTGGAGGCTCAGGAGTTGTTTGCAATACTAAAATTAGTTCTGAAAAAATTGAAGCGCACCATCATTCCAATTCATTGGTATTAAAAATAGCACCTTTAGCAATCAGCATTTATGCTTTAAAATAAAATTTTATGATAATAAATACAAATCTTGAATACAAAGGAAATTTATTTCCACAAGCAATCACGAGTTTTGAAAAACATGTAGATACTTACACATTTCACTCAAAAAACAATATTTCCTTACGTTTGACCATTCTTCGTGATAGCGTAGTTCGTTTTCGCTATGCCACGGAAGGTGCTTTCGAAGATGATTTTTCTTACGCCTTAGCAGACAATTATCCAAAAGGTTATAATGAATTGGATTTCTCAGAAGATTTGGATTATTACATACTTTCTACGGCAAAAATTAAGATTTATGTGTCCAAAGAAAACATGCGCATTGGAATTTACACCTTGGATGGTATGCCAATTTTGGAGGATGAACTAGGTTTTCATTATGAAGAAAATCATGAATTTGGAGGCAATATCGTTAAAATGTCCAAACATTCTCCAAAAGGTGAAAGTTTTTATGGTTTAGGAGATAAACCAAGTCACTTAAATTTAAAAGGAATGCGTTTTACCAACTGGAATACAGACGAATACGCATTTGCAAAGGACAAAGATCCTATTTACAAAACCATCCCCTTCTTTATCGGTTTGAACAATAATTCAGCCTACGGAATATTTTTTGACAACACTTTTAGAACGCATTTTGATTTTAGTCACGAAAGAATGGAGGTTACTTCTTTTTGGGCTGATGGAGGAGAAATGAACTATTATTTCTTTTATGGACCATCCAGCAAGGAAGTTGTGAAAAATTACACCCAACTTACTGGTGTGCCTGAAATGCCGCCGATGTGGGCTTTGGGTTACCATCAAAGTAAATGGAGTTATTATCCAGAAAGCAATTTCAGAGCCTTGGCACAAAAATTTCGTGACTTACAAATCCCATGTGATGCCTTATATTTAGACATCGATTACATGGAAGGATTTAGATGTTTTACTTGGAGAAAAGATTACTTTCCCAATCCAAAAAAAATGGTCGCAGAATTAAAAGACGATGGATTCAAAGTGGTTGTAATCATTGATCCGGGAATAAAAATTGATAAAGATTATCCTGTTTTTGCAGAAGCCTTAGAAAAAGGTTATTTCTGTCAGCGATCAGACGGACCGATGATGAAAGGTAAAGTGTGGCCAGGAGATTGTTATTTTCCAGATTATACAAACCCTGAAGTGAGAAAATGGTGGGAAGGTTTATTCAAAGAATTGATAGAGGATATTGGTGTAAAAGGAGTTTGGAATGACATGAATGAGCCTGCAGTAATGGAAATTCCAGGAAAAACTTTTCCTTTGGATGTGAGACATAATTACGATGGTCATCCATGTTCGCACAGAAAAGCACATAATATTTACGGAATGCAGATGGCAAGAGCAACTTATGAAGGTGTGAAGAAATTTGCATATCCAAAACGACCATTTATCATTACTCGAGCTGCATATAGT
>CAZHLZ010000127.1:2949-9586 GCA_964532475.1 uncultured Chitinophaga sp. | reverse complement strand
TGGTTTTTAGGTAATCAACCTTAAATTTTTGAAATTCAATTATTTTTGAAAAATCAACATTTGCCTCCTTTTCATAAAATTCAAGTAGTTTTTGGCAAGATTGTAGCACCGTAAAATCATTTTTATAGTCCAATTTCAAATTCAATTTTGCAAAATTCGCTTTCGTAACAGATTTCAATAAGTCAGCTTGTTCTTGCATTTTTGCTAGGTCACCTTTATCCAATGCCTCCAAAAATAAACCTTCTTCGTAAAATGAAGCGAAAAAAATGAAAAAAATGGAATTGTAATAACTCGAAACAGCATTTGCATTTTGAAGTCTTTCAGCAACTTTTGATTTGTAAACTACCAATTCAATTTTGTTTTCTGTGGCAAATTGTTGCTCCGTTTTTTCTAGCATGATGCATGCATTCATTAGTTTCCGGTTAGATTGTTCTTTTATTAGTACAATTTTATCCAATAAATCAAAGGCATACTTTTTATTATTTTCTAATTGTCTAATTTTTTCGTAATCATCTACTAAGACTTCTTTATAAATTTTTAAAAAACTCAAAATGGAATCCTTGTAAAATGATTGCCCATTGAAATCACCAATTTCTATAATTTTTTGTTCTGCTTTGTCTATTGATTTTAGCAGGTTTAATCTTTCCTCTTCAACTTTTTCAGATTTTTCATCCTTTGCTTTGGTATTTGTATAAATCCAAGTTGCACTTCTAACTGTTTTTGCTTCGTTTGAAATCTTATTCATGTATTTAGATGCACTTTGGGAAAAGCTTGTAAATACAAAAAATAATAATAGGGAGGTAAAGATTGTTTTCATAATGAAATTTTAATTATCACGAAGGTACTAATATTATGCCAATTTTTAAAAATAGAGAGTAACATTTTTATCTAAAAAGTGTATAATCAATTAAGTGAATTCAAAAATGCCTCCATTTTCTCATACATAAAATCCAGTTGCTCGTCTGTGGTACAATAGGGCGGATTTAGAAAAATTACATTCCCCAAAGGCCTTAATAGCATTCCGTTTTCAAGAAAAAACGAATAAGCTTGATCTCTAATCGATGAAAAATAGCCATGGGTTTCAACTTTTATCTCCAGGGCAAGAATTGTTCCCGTTTGTCTAATATCAGCTAATTGTGCATGATTTTTTATTTTCTGATAAAAGGCAGTATGTTTTCTTGAAACCCGATCAATGTCATCAAAAAACTGTGCATCCTCAATTAAATCCAAACTCGCACAGGCTGCTGCACAGGCCAATGGATTTCCTGTAAATGAATGTCCATGCAATAAAGCTTTTGTTTTTTCCTCCGATAAAAATGCATCAAATATTGTTTGTGTACTAACCGTTAATCCAAGTGGAAAAACCCCACCTGTAAGTCCTTTTGACAAACAAACAATGTCTGCCTCCACTTGCAAATAGTTCATGGCAAACAACTTTCCAGTTCTACCAAATCCTGTCATAATTTCATCGAAAATCACCAAAACTTCGTATTTTTTTGCCAAGCTTACCAATTGATTTAAAAAATCTGGTCGATACATCCTCATGCCAGCTGATCCTTGCACAATTGGCTCCACGATTACAGCTGCAAATTCTCCACTTTTAAATAGATTTTCAGCTTGAATCAATGACTCTTTTTCCTTTGCTTGTGTCGGGAAATCTATGAAATCGACATCAAAGAAGAAATGTTCGAAGGCTTTGTTAAAAACTCCACGTTGACTGATTGACATTGCTCCAAAAGTATCACCGTGGTAAGCTCCTTCCAAGGCTAAAATTCTGGTTTTTTTGATGTTTTTATTGTCCCAAAATTGAAATGCCATTTTTAAAGCTACTTCTACCGCTGTGGAACCGTTGTCAGAAAAGAAAACTTTCTCAAATTGACTAGGCAAAATTTTACAAATTCGAGTTGCCAATTCTACCGCTTTGGGATGGGTAGCTCCAGCAAAAATCACGTGGTCAATTTCTCCAAACTGCTGATTGATTGCGTCTTGAAGGTATTCGTTTCCATGTCCATGAATACTTACCCACCAAGATGAATTGCAATCCAAGTATGTTTTTCCATCTTCGGCATATAAAACAGAATCTTTTGCTCGAATGATTGACAAAGGTTCGGGCGCCGATTGCATTTGCGTAAACGGGTGCCATACGTGTTTTTTGTCAAGTTCAATTATTTTTGACATAATTTTTTTTTCAAAATTACTTATTCTGCTGTAACTTTTAGTACTTTTAAAAGTCTTAAACAAAAATTACAGCATTGAAAACAGTTTTTCTAGTAATATTTATCGCCCTTAACTCTTTGGTTTTTTCCCAATCTTTAAAAGGGAAAGTGATTGACAATCAGGGAAATGAATTGCCATTTGCGAAAATTAGAATTAAAAACACGAGTTACGGAACGGTTGCAAACGCCTACGGGAATTATGTTTTGGAACTGAAAGAAGGTGAATATGAAGTCTCTGTTTCAGCCATTGGTTTTGAAATTCACACAGAAAAAATTACGATACATGAAAATTTCAACACCTTGGATTTTGTGCTTCAATCAGCAATCCAAGAAATTGAAGAAGTGGTAATTGTTGGAAAAACTACTAAAGAACGCGGAAAGGAAATAATGAAACAAGTCATTGATAAACGCTCTTATTTCTATGATTTAATGAGCGAATTTACTTGTGATACATACTGTTTTACTTCCCTTGAAAAAGATAAATTGGACACAATTGTGAAAGATTCGATTATCGGGAAAGAAAAACTTAATTTATCCGAATGGCGAGCTCTAACTTCATATAAAAAACCAGCAAAATTTAAGGATGAATTTTATGCATTTAATGATTTTTCTGATGCTAACAAGGCATTTTCTGGCGGAGTAAGTATCGGAATTCAAGCGGGTTCAATGGATGCCATTTCGCCTACTATTGGTCAACAAAATGATCCGTACATGTTTGTTACAAGTTTAAAAGATGCGCATATTAATATTTTTGAAAATTTAATTGAAGCGCCAAAACTTAGCCAAAACCCCATCGTTTCACCTTTGGCATACAACGCCTTTATTTATTACAATTTTTATTTAGAAAGTTCCTTTATTGATGCAGATAGCAGTTTTGTATATGAAATAAAAGTGAAACCTCGTTTTGAGCAAGAAGCACTTTTTGATGGCACAATTTATATTCGTGACGATAAATGGGAAGTTGTTTCTTATCAATTCGGAATTAACCCTAGTGCCTTGACTTATTTTAAGGAAATCGTGCTGATTTGCGATTACAAGAAAAATGGCGAAAGATTAGTTCCCACAAGACGAGAATTTGTGTATAACATCAAGGAGGGCAAAACAATTATCAACGGTCTAATTCGTTTAAATCATTCGGATTACAAATTTGAAGTAGCTGATGATAAAAAGAATTTTTGGTTAGAAACAGCAACTTATACCGACGACGCTTTTGATAAAGACACAAGTTTTTGGAACTCTAAGAGACCTTTTACTTTAAAAGATATTGAGAAAAAATTTATTCATCAGCAAGACAGTATCATAAACTACCACGAAAGCGATAGTTATTTGCGAGAAATGGATAGTTTAAGAAATGAATTTAAGTTTTTGAACTTAATTTTCGGACAAATTGGTCATGTGAATTCTTTCAAAAAGTATGAATTTTCTGTGGATGGGTTGATTCAACAAGTGGTTCCTTTTGGAGTTGGAGGTTACCGTCACCGTCTCAATGTCCATTATTCGAAGGAGTTTAAAAATGGGAAAGCATTTTCAGTAAATCCTTACATCGATTATGGATTTTTGAATAAAGATGTAAAAGGTTCATTTGGTGGAAGTTTCACCTACAATCCTAAACGTTTTGCGAAAATTTCTTTCAATGTGGGGGATGTGTATGATTTCGTTACAAACTACCAAAACATTCAAGGAACTTTTGCACCAGGAAACCGTGTTCGAAATAAAAAGTTTGAATTGAGTCACCGTCATGAAGTGTTCAACGGCTTGTATATGAATGTGAATGTCTTGTATTCTAACCGTCAATCAATTGATAGCTTAAAATATCCAAGTTGGATTTCTGAATTTGGAATGTTTGCCAAACCGCAATCTTTTGAAGGATATAAAATATTATTAACTACAATTGATTTAGAATACCATTTCAAGCAAAAGTACATTATCCGAAAAAACAAAAAGATTGTCTTGGGTTCTCCTTGGCCTGTCTTAAATCTTCAATACAAAAAAGGACTTCCAAACGTTTTATCAACACAAGCCGACTTTGATTACCTCGAATTAAGGGCAAATGATGAAATCACCTTAAATACCTTGGGTGTTTCTGAATTGAAATTTATTTCAGGAATGTTTTTGAGAAAAAAGGATTTACGTTTGATTGAAAATAGATTTTTCAGAACTTCTGATAGGTATTTTTTCTCCAATCCAACTAATTCTTTGCAATTGTTAGATACAGCATTAAATACGTCTAACAGTTTCATTCAATTTAATTACATCCATCATTTTAAAGGCTATTTCTTAAATAAAGTTTGGTTAATAAATAAACTAAAGTTGGAAGAAACGATTGGAGGAGGATTTCTAATCATCCCAGATGCAAATTTTGCGCAAGTTGAATTTTATGCTGGTTTGGAGCGAAAATTTAGAATCCGCAAGGAGGTTTTTAAACTAGGAATTTACGCAGTTACCGCTGACAACACCTTTGAGAAAGCCACTATCAATTTTAAAGTGGGAATTAATTTCTTCAACAGTTTTACTCAGAAATGGGATTATTAACTACTTTTTGTGTAAAAAATTCATAAGATTTTAAAGAATTAACAGATTTTAACCAAAAATGTAATTCTAATATTTTAGTTTTGCAAGTTGTGAAGCATTTGGTTTTATATAGCATTTTCATTTTTTTTACCCAGTTTGCATTTTCCCAGCAATGGAAAGATTCTTTGCAAGCTGCGCGAAAATTATACAAATCTGGCGATTATGTTCAATCGTACCAGAAATATAAATCTGCCCAAAAAAACGCACCAAAAAACATCGATTTATCGGATGAAATGGGGCAAAGTGCATACAAAGCACAAGAATTTGAAAAGGCGGAAAAGCTTTTTAAACAAAGTAGTTCTGCCAAAGGCGATAAAATGCAGAGGGCAAAGGCGTACCACAACATTGGTAACTCCAAATTAAAACAAAAAAAATACGAAGAAGCCATTGATGCTTACAAAGAATCTTTGCGCAATAATCCCAATGATGAGGAAACTCGTTACAATCTTACTGAGGCAATGAAAAAGCAAAAAAATCAGCAGGACAAAAAAAATCAGGAGGAAAATAAAGATAATAAAGACAAACAAGAGAATAAAAATCAAGAACCGAATAAGGATAAACAAGAAAATAAACAGCAAAATTCCAATCAGAATCAGTCTAAATCAAATTCTTCTGAAAGCAAAAAGTCACAGCTTTCTGATAAAAAAACGGAGCGAATGTTGGATGACTTGGCAAAAAAAGAAATGGAAACCAAGAAAAAAATGGGTGGAAATAAAAGTAAAAGTTCAAATTCTAAATCAGGGAAAGATTGGTAATGAGACAGTTAATTTACATATTTTCAGTATTTATTTCATTCGTTGGGCTTTGTCAGAAACCAAGTGTGAGCTTAACCGTTGATTCAAAAAACACTCAAATTGGCGACCCTGTAACTTTTACCGTAAAATCAAACGTAGAAGGAAATGTAGAAATCGTATTTCCAGATGAGTTTATCCAAGGTTATGGTAGTATGAACGGTATGGAGCAGGAAATGGATTACAATTCCGGGACCGTTAATACCATCTATTATTTCTCTCAGAACGGTGCCTTCAAAGAAAATGGAACTTACACCATTTATGCTTATGTCAAAAATAGGAAGGCAATTTACAAATCGAATAAACTGACCGTAAAAGTTGAAAAGGAGCCTACTCAAAAAAGCGATGAAGAAATCAGTCGTAAGAACTTGAAACAACCAGTTTTTGGTATTATCCAGAAGTCAAAAAATAAAATTTATGAGGGTGAATCTGTCGTTTTAGAAGCAAAAGTTTATTCTCGACTCAATATTAACATGTTGGAAGCCTATCAAGCATTTGAGTTTGTTGGAAATGCGGAAAGTAAAGACCTTGGGAAATCCAGTAATTTATTGCTTAGCAGAGAGAATTTCAAAGGAAATCAAGTCTTGACCTTTACTTATGGCAAACAATTGTTTTTTCCATCTGCTCCAGGGAAATACAAGGTTAAACCTTTCGAGATGGCTTTGCAATACACCGATGGCGGAATTTTTTCTGAACGAATAGCATTTACATCAAATGGAGCAAGCATTGAAGTGTTGCCTCTTCCTGCGGGAGCGCCCAAGGATTTTATTGGTGGAGTTGGAAAATTTGATTTAGAGTACGAAATCAATAAAAGTAAAACCAAACAGGGAGAAGTAATTGAATTAACTGTAAGTGTCTCAGGAAAAGGGAATTTGCAAAACATCAACAAGCCAAAATTAAATTTACCAAAAGGAGTCGTTGTTTATGGCGACCCAGAAGTAATCGAAGAAATTGAATACGGAATAAACGGAGCAGAAGGTAAAATAAAATACCGTTACAATTTGCAATTTTTGGAGGGAGAAAATGAAAAATTGGAGGCAATTTCAATCTCTTATTTTG
>CAZHLZ010000127.1:0-2939 GCA_964532475.1 uncultured Chitinophaga sp. | reverse complement strand
TTTTGATCCCGAACTTAAGAAATACGTCACAAAAAGTAAGGACGGATTTTCCATTGAAGTCATTCCATCAAAAAATGCAAGCATTAAACTTCCAGATGGTAAAGTGGTGGAGAAAAGCGAAGAAAAAATCCCTTTTATTGAAGAAGGGTACGAGGAAAGTTCAAGTTTATACGATTCAAACTTGTTTTGGCCGTCGGTTTTGAGTCCATTGGCACTTGCTTTTTTATCAGCTTTTGTGATTACTCGAAGAAAAAAATTACCATCGAAAGAAGAAAAATCGAAGCAAAAAAATAATTTCATTTCCCTGCAAAAACAGGTTCAGGAAGCGGAAGTATATTATCAGAAAGGAGAGTTTAAATCCGCCTTTTCATCCTTAGAAAATGCATTGAAGTCAGCAGCTTTCATCTTAGCAAAAGATCCAGAATTCTACTTTTCAAAGCAAAGATTTATTGATTTATTGCGAGAAAATAACGTAGAGGAGGAACTAATTTCTCAGGTTAAATCAAGTTTAGTGAAATTTGAGGAAGCACGCTATTCCTTTGATGAACAAGCGATTTCAGATTCTTTCGGAACCTGTTTACATTCTTGCAAAGAATTAATAAAATCCATTTCTTGATAGTTGGTATGAAACAAGTTTTTGCACATAAATTGATTTTCTTCGTGAGCTTGTTTTTTGCTTTTCATGCTGCTGCCGAAAGCAACACCGTAAATTCTTCCTTTGCTAATGGATTAAAAAGTGCAGAAAAAAATGATTTTTCAACAGCCAAAATGTATTTTTTGGAACATTTGGCGAAACATCCAAAAGACGCGCATCTATGCTACAATTTAGGATTAATAGCTCAAAAAGAAAAAAATTACAGCACAGCCATTTGGTATTTTGAAAAAAGTTTGAAGTACAAACCAAGTTTAAAAGAAGCGAGCACACAAATTGAAATTTGTAATAAAGCACTTGGAAACACCATAGAATATGAAAATACGCATCCTGCATTTAAAAATAAATTATTGACTTACAGTCTGTCTTTTTGGACAAAAATTAGCATTAGTTTGTCTTTTGTTTTAGCATTTTTTATTTTCTTGTTGCTTATTCGTCCCAAACAGAGAAAAATTTTCAGTTTACTGGCTGTTTTTGTAGCATTTTTCTTTACATTTTCTCTTTATTATTGTGTTGAAAAGTCTCATTACAGTTCAAATCTAACTCATGGCATTTTGGTAGAATCCTGCGAAAACACTTTTGTTGATTTGACAGGAAATGCCTTGGAAAAAAATTCATTTAAAGCAGGACAACGATTAGAGATAGAAACACTTGACCCTAAGTCAAATCGAATTTCACTCTTAACAAACGAGGGTAAAATAGTTTTTATCGAAAAAGAAAAGGTGTTATTGTTTTGATTATCATCCGTATGTAAAATCAGAATAAAAAACTAAATTGATTCAAAAATTATTAATGAATACTAATCGCAACTGGCAAAAATATGTTGCTTTTTTAAAAACAAAAGTGTAGTTTTGGAAATTACTATTAAATAAGTAAGCTCTTGAATGTAAACCATGCTTTCAATATTTTCTTTATCCGAACTTTATTGAATTTCTGATCGAATGGTAATGTTTTTAATTGCAGGTATACTTGTGATGGAGACTTAATGCGTATATTTTGATTTAATAGGTATTTGGAGTAGTGTGCATAGTAAATTGACATAAAATGATATGAATAAATTAATAAAGACAAAGTCTTATGTAATCGGTTTATATATTCTATTATTTGTTTCAATTTTAATAGGAATACAGCAGTTATGGTTTGAAGACCTGCTTAACGAGCCAAATTTCCTTAACTGGGATGCAGAGCATTACAGTTGGATCAAAGAAAATGGTTATAAGGGTTTTCGAGTAGCATTTTTTCCTTTTCTTCCACTTCTTTGGAAATTACTTCATGTAAACGGAATCGGAATTTCAATTGTAAATGGAATAATTTTTATATCCTCAATCTACTTTCTGTCAAGAGAATTTAAATTTAAATCAACCGAATTACTGTTGTTCCTGACCTTTCCCAGCGGAATATTTTACTTTCTCCCCTATACTGAGTCTTTGTTTTTCCTAGGCTCTTTGCTAATATTAATTGGTCTTCATAAAGAAAAACTCCTTTTCATACTTACTGGACTTTTTATTGCAACATTAGCACGTCCCTCTTTTATTTTTTTTATCCCCACTTTGATAATTGTTCAACTCTTTTATTTGAAAACTGCTGGTTTTAAAAGAACAATGAATCAATTAGCACTGCAACTTTTGACAATATTTGCTGGATTGTTCATTGTTTTATTTATTCAGTATCAGAGCACAGGTAGCTGGACTTCTTATTGGGAGTTAAATTCTAATCCTGGTTGGGGCGGTAAACTTTTTTCCTTGCCTAAGCTTCCACTTACCTCCTGGGCAGGCGGTTTTATAGTTCGATTGGATGGAGTTGCTCTACTCTTCGGAGGACTTTCGGGGATTCTTGGATTACTTTATCTCTTAAAAGGTCCAGATCTAAAACGTGTAAATAAGCCCTTACTGTTTTCGCTTTGCTATCTTGGCGGGGTTGCCTTATTTATTTTACTAAGAGAAGGAAAGCTTTATAGTTTGAATAGATTCATTTTTGCAGTTCCGTTTGCCATCATCGTTTTACACCATTGGATCAATCTTGAACTAAAACTTAAAAGTAAACACCTTCTAATCATACTCCTAGCATGCACGGGCTATTGGTTATTGTTCGGATCCTATGGTCATATTCAGACTATGCTAAAATTTCTATTAGTGTCCTTATATGTAATGTTGGTTTTTGCGATTAAATCTGATTGTGAATTAATTAGCAAATACAGCTGGCTTCTTTTAGTAACTGTAAATTTCAGTTTTCAGCTTATTTTTTATTTAAGATTTTTAAATGGTGAATGGGTTGGGTAAAAACAAGT
>CAZHLZ010000126.1:0-9587 GCA_964532475.1 uncultured Chitinophaga sp. | reverse complement strand
TTTCTCAATTGCGAGTGCAAAGGTACACAGTCTTTTTTAATATGCAAGCGTTTTTAACAATCTTTTTTTAATTAATTTTTAATATTTTCTTAACATGCTTATTTTCAATTAATTTACGGTCAACATTTTTTTTAATATTTTTTGTTTTTCTTCAGAAAAGACCACCTTTTTGTTATTTACACCTTCCAATAATGAAATAGAATCAACTTTTACCCCATTATAACATAACATAAGTTGAGATTTACCGCTCAAAAGACAATTTACAGCAGTTAAACCCATCTCACTTGCCATGATTCTGTCAAAGGCTGTAGGGCTTCCACCTCTTTGGATATGACCTAAAACACTCGCTTTCAAATCATAAGACTCTAAATAAGGCTTCACTTTATTCATTATTTCAATTGCGCCACCTGCATCATCACCCTCAGCTACTATAATAATAGAGCCGCGTTTGCCCTTATTTTGTAATTTAATTTGTTCTGCTAAATTTTCAACACTCGTTATGTTTTCTGGAATTAAAACTGATTCAGCACCTGAAGCAATAGCAACATTCAATGCAATATTTCCAGAATTCCGCCCCATCAACTCCACAAAAAAGATTCTTTTGTGACTATTTGCCGTATCCCTAATCTTATCTATTGCTTCAACCGCAACATTTATTGCTGTGTCGTAGCCCAAGGAAAAATCAGTTCCGTATATATCATTATCTATTGTGCCAGGAATACCAACAACAGGAATATCCATTTCATTGGACAAAATAGATGCACCTTTAAAGGTTCCATCGCCACCAATAACAATTAGTCCATCCATGTTTAATGCTTTTAGATTATTAATTGCAATTTCTCTGAAAGATTTGTCCAAAAATTCTTTACATCTTGCAGAACCTAAAATAGTGCCTCCAAGTTGAATGATATTATTCACATCTTCAGAACTAAATTCTACAATATCATTTTCGATTAAGCCTTTAAAACCATTTCGAATAGCAAAAGGTTTGATATTACTTGCTAATGCTGTCTTAACAATTGCTCTAATGCAAGCATTCATTCCTGAGCAATCTCCACCTGATGTTAAAAATGCGATATTTTTCATAATAAAAATTTATTAGGTAAAGTTATGGAATATAAAATAAAAATGCATCTTTATAGTACAATATGTTTAAGTTTAATAGAAATAAACACCGTAAACTGTCTGATTCAGAATTAATTACGCTGTATCAGAAAGATAAATCACCAGCTGCTATCACTGAGATTTATGGTAGATATTCCTATTTAACAATGGGGGTTTGTTTAAAATATCTCAAAGATGAAGATTTAGCAAAAGATCTATTTTCAAAAATTTTCGAGGAATTAGGCGCAAAAATCCTAAAATATGAAATACTAAACTTCAATGCGTGGATGCATCGATTGGTGAAAAATGAATGTTTGATGTATTTAAGGAAGTCTAAACACTATTTTATTCCTATCAATGAACTTGAAATTTCAGAGGAAAAAGAAGACACTATATATAAGGAAGAAAAATATCAATTATTGGAAACTGCTATTAATTCATTAAATGAAAAACAAAGCGTGGCAATTCGATACTTTTATTTGGAAGACAAATCGTATCAAGAAATAGCCCAACTTATGAACACTGACTTGAATACTATAAAAAGTTTGATTCAAAATGGAAAAAGAAATTTAAAAAATAATCTACTACAAAACCAAGTATTTAAAGATGAACAAAATTAACGCACATAAAAACTCGGCTGAAAGGCCAAATTTTGAGCAGGAAGCAAAAGAGGGATGGGATAAAATGTCCAGTTCCACTGATTTACTTGCTGAAACGGATGCCAAATATGGATTTAATCGAAAAAAATCTAAATCATATTTAAAAGTTTTAACTATTACCTTACTATCATTTGCATTGACAGGAACATATTTCTTCTTTACTTCAACTCCTGATTTAAAAAAATCAGAACCGGACAAAAAGCAAAAGCTAGCTGTAATTGAAAAGACAGATCTACAAATACCTGAAAAAATTCAAGAATTATCACTAAATCCGAGCTCCAAAAGAATAAAAATCAAGGAAATCAAACGGAATTTTATAGAAAAAAATCAATTTGAGGATAGACGAACCATAGAAAATGAAAATCAACAGATTAGCTTAAAGCTAAAAAAACCAGGGACTATCTCACAACATACAAATATTGAACATGCAATCAAACAAGAAAAGGTAGCGGAAAAATATGTTTACAACTTATTAATTATTGATTATACTAAACTAAGAAAGAACGCATCCATCGAGGTAGAGCAATCAAAACTAAAAGGTTTGGAAGCAAAATACGAAAAAACACCGCAGGATATTGATGATTTTGAATGGCAAAAAACAAGTATTCCCTACAACAAATACATTGAAAAGACAATGCACTTATTTTCTTTAAGTCAATACAAAAGTGCTCTGACTCGTTTTGAAGAAATTCTTAAGCATTATCCAGAAGACTTAAATTCTTTATTTTATGGAGGACTTTCATTTTATAATCTTGGCGAATATTCTCAAGCTGAAATCTATTTTTCTAAAGCGAAAAATCACGAATTCATTAATTTTAAGGAAGATGCCACTTGGTATTTAAGTAAATCTTATCTTGAGAAAAGGGAAATTGACAAAGCTAAAAAACTTTTAGAAGAGATTGTTTTAGAAAATGGGTTTTATAAAATACAGGCTGAGAAATTATTAAAATCACTCTAAAACTATTGACTTGGATTGAAAAAAGACAGATCTCTAATCAAGGATTTAACATTTTTTTTCAAACAATTCAATTATTAATAGTAAAATATTTAAAAGTATTTCCTAATTTTGGGATAATATCTTTTACACTTTATTTTCAAATAGCAAGCAATGACTCAAGTGAAATTTCGATTAAGCAGCTTTACAAAAAGTATCCAAAGTAAAAAATTATCAATCATTATAGGATTAATTATTTCTTTAACTGCCCTTACATCTTGTCAAGATCTAAAAAAAGACGAACAATTAAAAAAGGTTAATCAATTAATTGCAACAAGTGACAGCATTCAAAAAACATTTTCTGCTACTGCAAATGACTCCATTGGAAAAATAATTACAGCAGTGATGGATGTGGAATTAAGAATAAAAAACAATTATTTTTCAGATACTATAGACAAAAATTTGGCAAGAAAAGTGAACACCTATAAAATGATTCGCAAAAAATTAAAACCCTTGGGCAAAAGATACAATCAAATTCCAGATGGATGTAAGGAAGAATTGATTGCCCTTGATAAACTAAAGAAAGACATTGAAAATGGGGCTGGAGAAAGAGGAAAGTATGATGAATACTTGAAATTTGAAGAGAATAAGGTCAATCAATTGAAAACTCTTTTAGAGGAATTTGCAAAAACACAAGAGGAAGCAATTTCGAACTTCAACAAATACCATCAAGAAATGTACGATTTTTCAATTTCACTTTTAAATAAGAAAAAATGAAAATTCTAATTAGTCTATTATTTTTATTTGCGACCTTCTTTTCAAGCGCTCAAGAAGGAACGGATGCGCAATTAGCACAATATTATTTCACCAATTCAGAATTTGAGAAGGCTCTTCCCTACTGTCAAAAAGTTTTTTCCAAGGAAAACAGCAAATTCAATTTTAAACGTTTGTATGAATGTTTAATTAATACGAACAACTTAAAAGATGCTGAAAAATTGATTAAAAAACAAATTTCAAGTAACAAAACGGAATTTGAATACTCCTTAATGTTAGCGGAATTGTATGAAAAACAAGAAAAACCAAAGGATAGTCAAAAAATTTATAAAGAACTAATTGACGAATATGCCGTTTCTGTGTATTCAATTGTTCCACTTTACTCGGCATTTAGACAAGCAAACCTCACTGATTATGCATTCAGCATTTTGGAAAAAGGAAGAAAAACATTTAAGGATGATTTCCCTTTAAACATATACTTTGCTGAAATGTATCAATTAAATAAGGAAACTGAAAAAATGATTGAGGAATATTTGAATTTGCTTGACATAAATTCATCTAACTCTGACATGGTGCAGGTTTCTTTGACGAAATCAATTGATTTTTCAGGTGAAAATGATAAGGAAATTGATTTACTGAAGGAAAAACTCTTGGAAAAAGTGCAAAAGAATCCTAATAATTTTGTTTATTCTGAAATGTTGATTTGGTTATTGGTTCAAAAACAACAATTTGCATCCGCACTAATCCAAGCTCAGGCACTTGATAAAAGAGAAAAAGGAGAAGGACTTCGCGTCATGGACATTGGAAATATGTGTTTACAAAACAGAAATTATAAGGTGGCTCGCGATGCATTTAAATATGTCACTTCACTTGGTGAAGACAATCAATATTATTTTACAGCAGAATATGCTTTGTTAAATGCCAATTACACAGAACTAGTTGAACAAAAGAACTTTTCTCAGGACGAAATCAAATTGGTGCTTCAAGATTATGAACAAGCAATAAATCGACTTGGTAATTCTCGTAAATCAGCTGAAATTATTAAACAATACAGTTATATTTTAGCGTATTTTGCAAACAATAAAGAAAAAGCCATTGCAACATTAAGTGAGGCAATGAAAATTCCGGGGATAACCTCCATTCAACATGCAGAAATAAAAATGTTACTTGCCGACATTTATGTTTTAGCAGACAATGTTTGGGAATCGTCCTTATTATATATGCAAATTGACAAAGATTTCAAATTTGAACCGATTGGATTTGAGGCGAAATTCAAGAATGCACGAATTTTTTATTTCGATGGAGATTTTGATTTTGCACAGTCCCAATTGGACATATTAAAACAATCGACCACAAAATTAATTGCAAATGACGCCATGAAATTATCCATTTTGATTACAGATAATTATGGACTAGACAGCAATTATACTGCTATGAGTAAGTTTGCCCAAGCAGATTTACTATTGGAACAACATCAATACGACAAAGCTTTTGAATTGTATGACACTATTATGAAAGCATTTCCGTTTCATGGATTGGCAGATGAAATTTCATTA
Source organism: uncultured Chitinophaga sp. (assembly GCA_964532475.1). Lineage (GTDB taxonomy): Bacteria > Bacteroidota > Bacteroidia > Flavobacteriales_D > Crocinitomicaceae > M2408. Next base: position 4,560 of record CAZHLZ010000126.1, on the reverse strand, counting down.
AGAAAGGCACAAGCAATGCAAAATCAGGGGAAATGGCAAGAAGCAATCGTATTTCTAGAGGAATTACTCAAGTTTCATGCACAAGATATTCTCGCGGATGATGCCTTATTTCAATTAGGGTCGATTTATGAAATAAACTTGTATAACAAGGAAAAAGCGATTGAATACTATAAAAAAATATTATTTGATTATAAAGGAAGTCTTTATACTGCTGAAGCTCGTAAGCGTCTGCGAACCTTAAGAGGGGATGAAGTTGAGGAATTGTGAAATACCACTTGCGATAAAAACAATTGCAGTAATGTTTTTGATTCCGAAATAAACAATTAGCCCTTGATAAACTTTTTGGAACAATTTTAGCTATGTTTAAAATAAGTTTAACTTAGAATAAAAATTGCGTTTGAAACGTTATTTAATAAAAAAGTTAAAGGTTTATTTATTCACTAAAACTGTAAGTTATGTCCAAAAACTCAAAAGTGTACGTGTTAGACACCTCTGTTTTGCTTCACGACCACCAATCTTTGTTGACTTTTAAAAAATTTAATGTCGCGATTCCAATCACAGTTTTAGAAGAATTAGATAAATTTAAGATTGGAAATGACACAAAAAATTTCGCTGCGAGGGAAGTCATACGATTCATCGACCGCTTAATTGGTAATGAAAATCTAAACGAATGGATTAAACTTGCACCTGATTTAGGGAAATTTAAAATCGTTTTGGATCATTCTCCTGTTGACTTAAATGCAGAATACATCTTTTCTGTTGGAAAAAATGATCATAAAATCATAAATGCTGGTTTGGCTTTAAAAGAAAATGACCCGAAAACAGAAGTGATTTTGGTCACGAAAGACATTAACCTTCGTATCAAAGCAAAGGCCTTGGGACTCAAATCTGAAGACTATGAAACAGGTAAAGTGGAAACTGATCAGATTGAAGACACCAGTTATTCTAACATTGAAGGAGTAGATTCTGATGTTATTCGAGAACTTTTCACAAAGGAAAGCATTGACGAAAACGGGATTTTAGGAAATAAAAAAGTGGCAAATGGCTATTACATTTTAAAAAATGGAAAAGCTTCCAGTTTAGCTTACTATAATAAGGACAAAAATACGATTGAGCGTGTGGACAAAACTTTTGTTTACGGAATCAAAGCAAAAAATGCAGAGCAAGCTTTCGCAACACATGCTTTATTAAATCCGAATATTAAGTTAGTTGCTTTGCAAGGTGTTGCTGGAACTGGAAAAACATTATTAGCATTGGCAAGCGCATTAGAGCAACACACACAGTATCAACAAATCATCTTGGCTCGACCAATTGTTCCACTTTCCAACAAAGAAATTGGATTTTTACCTGGAGATGCAAGTGACAAAATTGGTCCATACATGGAACCTTTGTGGGATAATTTAAAATTCATTAAGTCACAATTTGGCGAAAATGAAAAAAAACGCAAGGTCTTGGATGAAATGGAACAAAATGGTAAACTAATCATAACACCATTAGCGTTTATACGTGGAAGAAGTTTATCTAACATTCTGTTTATTGTCGATGAAGCACAAAATCTAACTCCTCACGAAGTAAAAACAATTATCACGAGAGCTGGCGAAAATACAAAAATAATATTCACAGGAGATGTGCGACAAATAGATACTCCGTATTTAGATGAACACAGTTGTGGACTAGCTTATTTAATAGACAGATTGAAAAACCAAGATTTGTTCGCTCAAGTAAAACTAGAAAAAGGTGAGCGATCTGAATTAGCAAATCTTGCGAACGAACTTTTGTGAGAATAATTTAAATGGTTTTCGTCATGGTTTTTAAACAAAAACACATGCCAAAAACGAGTTAATTATTTATTTTAACGACGGTTCCGATTGCTATCGGAAGCATCCGTCGTTAAAAATATTATCCCTGCACTATCGCTTGGTCTTCAAAAGCTTGGCTTTTTCTCCTACGGCACCAATATTTGTAAAGCAAAAATAACTTTTAATCTCAGTAATTACTTTAATTTAGGGAATATTTAGGCATTTGACTACAGTTTTAATAAATAAAAGGAACTAGACAAATAATTCTGGTTCCTTTTTCATTTGATTCAATTTCAAAAACCCCATTCAAATCTTCACATCTACGTTTCATATTTAAAATTCCATTTCCGAAATTTATGGATGACAGATCAAAACCAGAGCCATTATCACAAAGTGAAATTTCAAATTCTCTCTGCTTGTTTTTAATAATCACTTGAATTTCAGTAGCATTAGCGTATTTTATGGTGTTTTGAATGAATTCTTGTACAATTCGATAACAGTTCAACAATTGAATTCCACTTAAAGTTTGTTGATTATCGATTTCCGATTTTATTTTTACTTCTAAAGTGGAAGGTAAGGCAGCTCGTAGTTCTGATATTCTTGTTATCAAATGTTCAAATGTCCCATCCTCGTGATTCATTGCCCAAATCGTATCACGCAAGTCTTTCATCGTTAAACGTCCAAAATTTGATAAATCCGAAATTTTATCCAAACTAGATTGCGCATTTTTTACGTAAGCTAGATTATCCAAAGAACTAATCATGAAAGTAAGATGAGATCCAATATTATCGTGCAATTCACGACCAATTCTCAATTTTTCTTCCACAAATTGCTTTTCAATTTCAGCAGCTTTTAATGCTTTGCTCAATTCTGCTTCCTTTTTTTCATTTTCTCGTTTACTCTTTTGATACCTATACACAAAAAATACAAAAACAAGTGATAAAATCGTTAATCCAAAGGCGATTAGCAGCCATTTTCTTCGATTTTCTAATTTAATTTCATTTTCAGCTAATTTTCGTTTTGTTTTTTCTGAATCGTATTTGATTTCTAAATTGGCAATATTATTTTTGACATCCACATTTAATACGCTGTCTTCTAACGTTTTAAATTTCTTAAAAACATCGTATGCCTTTTTAAAATTATTTTTTCTTTGATATAAATCCGCCAAACGATTTAGGCAAAACCTTTCAAGAGAATTGTAATTTGTTCTTTCAGAAATCTTTAAAGATTTTTCATAATAAAAAATGGCACTATCAATTTGTGGTACTTCGTAATAAATATCCGCTCGATATGCCAAATTATCAGCAATCCCGACCGAATCTTTTGTTTTAAACCTTAGATTGTCAGATTCATTCAGGTAGCCAAATGCTTTTTTAAAATCTTTTTTCTTGGCGTAAGTTTCTGCAATTTTGTTTAGACTAAAAGGAATACTGATGCTAATTTTATGTTTTTTGGCTAGAAATAATGATTTTTCAAAATAAATCAAGGCACTATCGATGTATTTTTCTTTAATCGTTTCCCCATAATTGTTGTAGATGGAGGTCAATTCAGCCTCTAATTTATTTTTTTCGGCGATATTAATTGCTTTTCTAAAATAACTCAGCGCTTGATTGTAATCCAAATAACGTAATCGATAAGCAATATCAGCATTAGCAATTGCAATTTCCTTGTAATTTTTGTTTTTCTCAAAAATCTTTAGTGCAATTATATTATCTTCGATTGCTGCTTTATAATCACCCAAAAGAGCGTGAACTATCGATAACTTTTTGTAACTATTCGCTAAGCCTTCTTGATAATTTATTTTTTTTGAGTCCTCAATGTTTTTCCGAAATTTCTGTTCACATTCCCTCAAGTTATTGGAAATGTATGTATAATCGCAGGAATTAATTTTATCAATACTTTTTCTACTTTGTGAGAAAACCCACAATGGAAAAAATATAAGCCAAAATAAAAATAAATTTCGCAAATCTATTCTGCTATTTTTTGTTCTGATTCTAAAACCTTGATTTTATCTTTCAGTCTTAAAATCTCCCGCTCCTTAATTTTGTATTTTCGATAATCAAAAAACGAGGAGGAAAGGTATCCAGCAAATAAACACACAATTATTAGAAGTGTAATTGAAATCTTTAATTTAAAAAAGATAAAATTAATTTCCGCTTCTTGCCAATTGATTATTGCAAAACTGATAATAAAAATTGCAATTAGCGTTGAAAAAATCAATTTAAACTTTTTCCACGGAGTGAGCATGAGCCAAAATTCTTTCATAATTAGTGATTATTATTTTAGTTTACAAAGTTAGTTTAATCATTAAGTATTACACAAATATTTTGTGCAAATTTCTTACTAACTCTAGATTTTATTTTATTTACTTCAATTTCGATCGATTCATCGAATTCTAATTTTGAAATAATTTCCACTTCGTTGTTAATACTTAAGCCAATTTCTTGCACAAATTTTAAGAAAACAGCAGAATTATCTTTTACAGCAACCATTTTACACTTTCCACCAACAGGAATTTCTGTTAATACCATTTTTGAAATTGTTTTCATTTCTAACTTTCCGTTTGGAATTGGATCTCCGTGAGGATCAATACTTGGGAAACCTAAAAACTTGTCCAACTTTTCAACCAATTTAATGGATTTTATATGTTCTAATTGCTCTGCCACTTCATGTACTTCATCCCAAGTGAAATCTAATTTTTCATATAAAAATGTCTCCCACAAACGATGCTTTCTAATTATTTCAAGACCTAAAAGTCTAC
>CAZHLZ010000125.1:0-9613 GCA_964532475.1 uncultured Chitinophaga sp. | reverse complement strand
TTTATTTTAATTTCACACATTCTATTAAGTGTTGCGGTAGTGCCTTTGGTTTTATTTTCATATTTATTTGCTTGGCAAGGAAATTTTGAAAAACACAAAAAATGGACACGTTTTACTTGGCCAATTTGGTTTTATGTAGCTGTTACGGGAGTTGTTGTGTATTTAATGATTTCACCGTTTTACATTTAATTTTTTCTTCATGGCACAGTATTACGAACATTTTAAAGCTTTACATATCATCTTCGTGGTAAGTTGGTTTGCTGGCTTGTTTTACATCGTTCGTTTATTTATTTATCATACAGAAGCCAAAGATAAAAGTCCAGAAGAATTCAAAATTTTAGGGGAGCAATTTAAAATTATGCAGAAAAAATTGTGGTGGATCATCACAACTCCTGCCATGGTTTTAACAGTAATATTTGGTACTTTGATGTTTATCATTAATCCAGGATTAATTTATCAATCTTGGATGCAAATAAAAGTTGTCTTTGTTACTTTACTAATTTTTTATCACTTTATTTGTCAACATGTAATGCTGAAATACAAAGTTGATGTAATCAATTGGTCTTCCATGCAGTTGCGTTTGTGGAATGAATTAGCAACCATTTTTTTGGTGGCAATCGTATTTATTGTCACACTAAAAAATGCCTTCAATTGGATTAGTGGTTTTTTATCTTTCTTTTTAGTAGCGATTTTACTTATGATTGCCGTAAAAATTTACAAAAAATTGCGAAAATCCCCTACTTCAGAAATTGAAAACAATTGATGGATGGTCAAGAACTCATAGCTTTTCTTGAAGGTGACGCCATCTTGATGTTACAAAAGCAATTGTTTAAAGATTTTGAGAACCTTTCCACTCGTTTCCCAAGCAATTTCTTAGAAGAAAATTACAGTTTAGACGAAATTCGGTTTATCATCAAAGATAATTTGACCTTTGTAATGGAAAAGAACGAATCTAAGACACTCCAATTATTTTACACGATAGATATTCCAGAAAAACAATTTTTAAGCCTTATTTCTAGCGAAAACCCCATTCAAAATTTAAGCGAAGCAATATTATTGAGAGAGGCCCAAAAAGTGTATTTTAGAATGAAATATTCTAAATGACAAGTTTATTTTCAAAGTTTGACGCTTAATATTTGAAGGATATAATTTTAGATGATTATAAACAGCCCTTTTATAAAACTAACTTAAAGTAAAAACAAAGTAAAGTGTTGTTCATGTGATATAATGACCTTGGATGAAGTAAATTAGTCATAAATCACTATTTGATAGTACATTAAACGATACTATCTTTGTTTTTCTACCTTCTAAATATATTTTAACTAGGATAGATGAATTCTTAAATTATTTTTTAACTTTGTTCTACAACACAAAAATCATGAAAAAACTTATATTTATTACTGGTTTTCTTTTTACGGCACTAATTTCAAATGCTGCAATAATTTATGTAAGTAACACTGCTGATTCAGGTCCTGGATCCCTTCGTGCTGCCGTTGCCTCAGCAAATATGGGCGATATCATACAGTTTAACCAAAGTCTAATTGCCTCTGGAAGTGATACTATATTTTTTGAAAGTCCAATTACAATCAACAAAGGACTGTTTATCAACGGCTTGTATAATACAACCGACACACTATTCTTTAGTGGCGCAGGTATTTCTAGAATGTTAGACATTAATATTGCTTCTACTTCCACTTTTGGTAATATTGATTTAGATAGTTTGGTGTTTATTGATGGATTTTCAAGTTCTTTAGGAGGAGCAATAAATTACATGAGTGATTATAATCCAAATGCACGATTATACATTAGAAACTGTATCTTTCGTAATAATTCCTCTTCTACGGGTGGAGCAATTTATTCCTATAAAACATCTGGCAGTGGAACCGGATCGAACTATACTTGTAATATTACAATTGAGTATTCCACCTTTAAAAATAATATATCAACTTATTCCAGCTCAAGTGGAGGTGGTGGTGCCATCCAAATCTATAGATATAGTAGTACCACTGGTTATGCCGTAGGTATAGATTTAGTAATCACTGGATGTAACTTTCATAACAACAGGACTTCTGCGAGAGGAGGTGCAATTTACGCCTATGTTTACGCCAATGCTCCACCTGCAACTGGCGTCTCAAAAATAGATATAAATTCTTCCAGCTTTGTTAACAATGAGGCAACTCACTTTGGAGGAGCATTATATTCCTACTCTTTTGGAAATACTAGATGCGAGGCTCATTCTACAAGCTCAACTTGGATAGGAAACACCACAGTTGGAAGCGGTGGTGCTTGTTACCTCGAGTCAACATCACACGACACCTATTTCGATACAGATTTCTCGACATTTTATGGAAATACAGCCTTTGTAGATGGTTCTGCGCTTTATTTAAAATCAGATCCTGCAGGTAATTTCGACCAATCTAAAATAGAAGCATATGGTTCAATCTTTGCGGGAAATGGTGGAAATATAAACTATCAAAACACAATATATCAATCCGCCTCAACAACTCTTAATTCACCATTCTCTTCAAGTTGTTACAATATATTTGACTTCCCTCAAAATCACTTAATATATTATCAAGAATATTTTCCAGATGCAAGTGATAGTTTTAATCAAACCCTATCTGCAATAAATTTAGCGCCTTTAACACTAAATCCTAAAGGTACATACACCTTGGTTCCAAACCTTGGCAGTATAGCCATAAATATGGTACCTACACTAGGAGGTGAAGCTCAAAATGCACCAATATTAGGGCTTAGAGACATTGGCGCTGCTGAAAGTCCATTCTGTAATGCGATTCCAGTTAGTGAAACAGCAAGTCTTTGCCCAGGTTCAACGTATGATTTTTATGGTCAAAACTTAACAAGTGCAGGAACATTTACGCATACCATTGTAACTCCCAATGCTTGTGACACCTTGGTAACATTAACATTAAGTATGCAAACGGCTGTTACACCATCAGTTACTATTGCCTCCAACCCAGGAAATACAATTATGACTGGAACAATGGTCACTTTTACCGCAACACCTGTAAATGGTGGATCAAGTCCTTCCTATCAGTGGTTCATAAATGGAAATCCTACTGGTCCAAATGCTCCAAGTGTTCAAACTTCTGGTTTAATTGATAACGCGGTTGTAACTTGTACCATGACATCGAATCATGCATGTACAACTACTTCAACTGATCAGAGTAATGCCATCACCTTTAATGTACACGCAAATAATGATGAACCTTGTAACTCAATTACTTTAGGAGTAAATGAAACTTGTCAAACAGAATATTTTGCAAATCACATTGCAACAAACACAACCAATGTTGGGGCACACACTTGTGCAAATTCAACTTCAAAAGACATTTGGTTTAAATTTGCTGCACCAGCATCTGGGAATGTTTATATTTACACTTATGCAGGAACTTTATTAGACGCTGTGATGAGTGTTTACCAAGGAAATAATTGCTCGTCCTTGTTTGAAGTTGGCTGTGTGGATGATGATGGAACAAACCAAATGCCACAAGGAATTGTAACTGGAGCAACACCAGGGCAAATGATTTATGTAAGAGTTTCAAGCTATGGAACAACAAACTCAGGAAATTTCGGAATTTGCGTCGTTGATATGAGTTCTTCTAATACTAATCCAATTGCTGCAAATGACGCTTTTTCTACCACTCAAAACACCGCTGTTGTATGCTCCGTTTTAGCTAATGATTCAGATGCTGAAAGTGCAATTGATAACTCAAGTTTATCGATCGTAACACCTTCCACAAATGGAACAACTGTTGTAAATGCTAATGGAACAATTACCTTTACACCAAATGCAGGTTTTACGGGAGTTACAACTTTTGTGTATGAAATCTGTGATAATGGTTCACCAGCTTTATGTGCTACAGGAACTGTTACAATTACAGTTGGAGCTGCAGCAAATGTAAATCCAACGGCAGCAAATGATGTAAGCTCCACAGCGATGAATACTGCATTAACAATCAATGTTTTATCCAATGATTTTGACACAGATGGAACATTAAATTCATCGACTTTAGACATTGCCATTCAATCCAATAATGGAACTGCTATCGTGAATTCAAACGGAACAATTACTTTCACACCAACTACCGGTTTTACAGGTGTTACAACTTTTGTATACGAAATTTGTGACAATGGATCACCAGCCTTATGTGCTACTGCAACTGTTACAATTACTGTAAGTGTTGTAGGAATTGAAGAACAATCAATTAGCACAAGAATTTATCCAAATCCTGTAAAAACTATTTTAAATATAGAATCTACAAAAGAAATTGTTTCTTATAAAATTCTTACTTTAGATGGTAAATTGGTCACAGAAAACACCAATGTTGATGGAAAAATTGATGTACATTTCTATTCAGCTGGAATCTACTTATTGGAGTTAAAAACTCTTGATGGAACGATTTCAAGAACACAGTTTGTCAAGGAATAATAAAATTTAAAATTAAAAGTAAATGAAAAAAACATTATTAATAATTGGAATCTTAGTGTCTAGTTTTGCATTAAAAGCCGCAACAATTTATGTTAATAATACGAATGATTCTGGAGCAGGATCTTTGCGTGAAGCAATAACAAACTCTAACATGGGGGACATTATTCGTTTTAATTCGAATTTACTATCAGCAGGAAGCAATACAATTACTTTATTAAGTCCAATAAACATCAATCATGGACTTTTTATCAATGGACTATATAATTCTAGTGATACTCTTTTTGTCAGCGGAGGTGGAACAACAAATATTTTTGAAATAAATATTGATTTTGGTGCAACCTTTGGTAACGTAGATATAGATAGTATGGTTTTTATTAATGGAAATGCGAGTTTAGGTGGAGCTATTAACTATGTAAGTGAATATAACGAAAGCACTGTGTTATACCTAAGAAATAGTATGTTTAGAAACAATAGTGCAACTAATGGAGGCGCAATAGGTTCTTATAGAAGTTCAACTTGGTCTGGTTCATATACATTTAATTTAGAAATATTCTCTTGTACTTTCAAAAGTAATACCGCCACAGACAATGGTGGAGCAATCTTTGCATATCATTACAGTAGTGCGTCCCAACGACCTGAGAATGATCTTGACATTACGAATTCAAATTTTTTAAATAATACGTGTGGAAGCAGTGGTGGGGCAATTTTTTGTTATGCTAATTCATACAATGCCTCTCACCCTGGTGTTAATACAATTGATTTAACGTCATGTACATTTAATGGAAATGAATCTGTCGATGAAGGTGGGGCAATTTATTTATTCTCATTAGATAGCTACAGTAATTATTTTTCGAATTCAACAATAAATTGCAAAAGCTCTACAATAACCAATAATAAAACTATTGGAAACGGTGGTGCATTTTATGTGCAATCAGGTAATACTGCTTTTACAAAAATTGAGAACTCGACAATCGCCAATAACACAGCATTTGTAAATGGATCAGCAGTTTATAGTTTATCAACAGTTGTAACGAACTATTACCAGCATAATGCAAACGCTCAAGTAAGTGGCTCCTTGATTTTTGGAAATGGAGGCAATTCCAATTACAACAATACTTTCTACCAATCAGGATATCATGAAGAATTTAACTCTTATGGTTATAATATTTTTGATTTTTTAGAAAGTGACATTGTTGATTATTCAGATTTTGGTGCTACCGTTCCTGACGTTTTTTCAGCAACTAATGGGGCAATAAATTTATCTGCTTTAGCATTAAATTCGCGCGGAACATACACCATGATTCCAAATCTTGGTAGTATTGCTGTAAACGCAGGAAGTGGCTGGGATGTAGAAGATGCTCAAAATGGCCCAATTCTTGGGATTCGAGATATTGGTGCAGCAGAAAGTCCTTTTTGTGATGCCGTACCTGTGAGCGAAAATGCAAGTATTTGCCCAGGTTCAACGTATGATTTTTATGGTCAAAACTTAACAAGTGCAGGAACATTTACGCATACCATTGTAACTCCCAATGCTTGTGACACCTTGGTAACATTAACATTAAGTATGCAAACGGCTGTTACACCATCAGTTACTATTGCCTCCAACCCAGGAAATACAATTATGACTGGAACAATGGTCACTTTTACCGCAACACCTGTAAATGGTGGATCAAGTCCTTCCTATCAGTGGTTCATAAATGGAAATCCTACTGGTCCAAATGCTCCAAGTGTTCAAACTTCTGGTTTAATTGATAACGCGGTTGTAACTTGTACCATGACATCGAATCATGCATGTACAACTACTTCAACTGATCAGAGTAATGCCATCACCTTTAATGTACACGCAAATAATGATGAACCTTGTAACTCAATTACTTTAGGAGTAAATGAAACTTGTCAAACAGAATATTTTGCAAATCACATTGCAACAAACACAACCAATGTTGGGGCACACACTTGTGCAAATTCAACTTCAAAAGACATTTGGTTTAAATTTGCTGCACCAGCATCTGGGAATGTTTATATTTACACTTATGCAGGAACTTTATTAGACGCTGTGATGAGTGTTTACCAAGGAAATAATTGCTCGTCCTTGTTTGAAGTTGGCTGTGTGGATGATGATGGAACAAACCAAATGCCACAAGGAATTGTAACTGGAGCAACACCAGGGCAAATGATTTATGTAAGAGTTTCAAGCTATGGAACAACAAACTCAGGAAATTTCGGAATTTGCGTCGTTGATATGAGTTCTTCTAATACTAATCCAATTGCTGCAAATGACGCTTTTTCTACCACTCAAAACACCGCTGTTGTATGCTCCGTTTTAGCTAATGATTCAGATGCTGAAAGTGCAATTGATAACTCAAGTTTATCGATCGTAACACCTTCCACAAATGGAACAACTGTTGTAAATGCTAATGGAACAATTACCTTTACACCAAATGCAGGTTTTACGGGAGTTACAACTTTTGTGTATGAAATCTGTGATAATGGTTCACCAGCTTTATGTGCTACAGGAACTGTTACAATTACAGTTGGAGCTGCAGCAAATGTAAATCCAACGGCAGCAAATGATGTAAGCTCCACAGCGATGAATACTGCATTAACAATCAATGTTTTATCCAATGATTTTGACACAGATGGAACATTAAATTCATCGACTTTAGACATTGCCATTCAATCCAATAATGGAACTGCTATCGTGAATTCAAACGGAACAATTACTTTCACACCAACTACCGGTTTTACAGGTGTTACAACTTTTGTATACGAAATTTGTGACAATGGATCACCAGCCTTATGTGCTACTGCAACTGTTACAATTACTGTAAGTGTTGTAGGAATTGAAGAACAATCAATTAGCACAAGAATTTATCCAAATCCTGTAAAAACTATTTTAAATATAGAATCTACAAAAGAAATTGTTTCTTATAAAATTCTTACTTTAGATGGTAAATTGGTCACAGAAAACACCAATGTTGATGGAAAAATTGATGTACATTTCTATTCAGCTGGAATCTACTTATTGGAGTTAAAAACTCTAGATGGAACGATTGTAAGAACACAGTTTGTCAAGGAATAATTGAAAAATAAAATAAACTCTTTTCTTTCATAGATATCATATTCGCATCAATCATAAGATTAAATCTAAAATTTTATGATTGATGTAGAATTATTAATTTTCGGGACCTTATCAAATTTTTAATACCGAACAACTACATGAAATAATAGTTTAATAACCTGAGATTCTGTGTTAATTTCCAAATAAAATATTAATTTTTTCTCTACTTTTGCTTTTAAGAAAGCCAAGAGCTAGTCTCTAAGAGGGCTTCAAAGATACTAAATTCTTGTCTATTTGCAATGCGATACCCAGTAAATCCTCTCTCTACTTGTTAGATGATGAAACTGGTTTTTTGTTTTTTATCACAAGTCGTACATATTTTGAAAAAAATAAAAAATACCAAAGGCGATGTTTCATCGCCTTTGGTATAATAAGGTTTTAAACAAGAATCGTTCCTCCATTTTGTTGTCTACACCACTTGCCATTGTTTACACGATAGCAAATTTCACTACAAGCAGTCTCAATTCTTTCACTTTGATTGTTTTGATTCAATATGAAAGGTGAATTTTCATGATGATCTTTTCTTTCACATTCAATATCATCTGAGTTTTGTTCTATAGATGGGTGATCATTTTCCAAAGTCTGATTACAGACTTTTACTTGATATTGTTCATTATTATCTGATGAACTATTCAAGTCAAAAATGTATATATTCATAACTGTTAATTTTATATTATTTCTTAAACATTTCTTTTAAATATTTGTATATTCCAAACCCAAGTATAACACCAATAACTATACTGTAAATAATTCCTAGAAACCTCAGTTCGATTATTAACAATTTGACTGTCAATAACTTATCATAAAATTGTGAAAATAAGTGAAATACATTTAGTATCTTTAATGTGTTGAATATTAACGATTTAAACTAAAATTATGTATTTCACTCAAGATAAAATTACGGAAATTTTTTATTTAACTGATGAATTTTGTAAAGAATTTCAAAAATCTATTGATGGACATTTAATTGGAAATGCAGCCAAAAAAAAGCCAAAAATGGAGCAAAGTGAAGTGATTACAATTTTGATTATTTTTCATGGTATGCAGTTCAAAAATTTAAAGCATTTTTATTTGAATTATATTCAAATACATCTAACTCATTTGTTTCCAAATACAGTTTCTTACAACCGATTTGTTGAATTATCTCAACAGGTGAATTTGCCAATGACTATTTTTTTGAAAACATGTTGTTTGGGTGAGTGTACTGGAATAACCTACACGGATTCAACTCCAATTCGTGTTTGTAAAAACAAAAGATTTAAAAGAAACAAAGTGTTTAAAGGAATAGCTGAGGTTGGAAAATCAACAATGGGCTGGTTTTATGGATTTAAGCTCCATCTTATTGTTAATGAGAAAGGTGACATTCTTAATTTTGTTATTACACAAGGAAATGTTGCCGATAGAGAACCTCTGAAAAATAAAAAATTTGTTGAAAAAATCAAAGGTAAACTTTATGCTGATAACGGATATATTTCAGCAAAATTAACGCAACTTTTATTCGTAGATGGAATCCAATTGATTACTGGAATTAGAGATAAAATGAAAAATTGTTTACTTGAATTGAAAGATAAAATTTTACTTAGAAAGAGGTCGGTTATTGAAACTATAAATGATGAATTGAAAAATATTTGTCAAGAGGAACATTCAAGACACAGAAGCTTCACTAACTTTATTTCAAACCTTATTTCAGGCTTAATTGCATACAGCTTTTTTCCTAAAAAACCAGCTATTAAATTTGATGTAGATTTATCTTTACAATTGACTCTTTATTAATCGAACTGAGGTTACTAAGATAAAAGAAGTCCAACGAGGATGGTTGACCTATTTTCAAGGAACGAGTATCTATATGAAACTTCGAGACTTAGACGGATGGCTGCGTAATCGTCTGCGTTACTGCATTTGGAAAGACTGGAAAAAGCCTGAACGAAAGAGGAAAAACCTTATTCGATTGGGAGTTGACCAAGAACATGCTTATGCTTGGAGCAGAACTAGAAAAGGTGGTTGGGCAATTGCCCAAAGTCCAATTCTGAATACAACAA
>CAZHLZ010000124.1:0-9621 GCA_964532475.1 uncultured Chitinophaga sp. | reverse complement strand
AAAAGATATGTTTTTGGCCTTAGGCGTGGGTGTTTTTGTTGCGATTCATTGGATAACATTTTATAAATCTATTCAACTTTCAACGGCATCCTTGGGGATTTTGTGCTTATCGACGGCAACATTACACGTTACTTGGCTCGAACCATTGTTGATGAAAACAAAATTTTCTTGGCTTGAATTTGCCTTGGGACTAATCGTAATTTATGGAATTTATTTCGTTTCTGAAAAATTCTCTCCAGATGATTACAAAGCTTTAGCTTACGGATTGGTTTCAGCACTTGCAGCTGCTTGTTTTAATGTTTTTAATGCAAAACTCGCAAAAACGGTTTCGTCCTCAGCAATAACTTTCCACGAAATGTTTATGGCTTTGTTGGTTTTGACAGGAGTTTTAATTTTCAACGGTCAATTTACAAGTGAACTTTTTGTGATGACATGGTCTGATTTTGCTTGGCTTTTATTTTTAGGCATAATCTGTACTTCAGTGGCATTTTTACTGACAATAGATATCATCAAAAAACTTGGAACGTTCACTGTCTCACTGAGCATAAACTTAGAACCAATTTACACGATGCTTTTGGCGATCTATTTGTTGAACGAACATGAATTATTGAGTAAACAATTTTACATTGGTTCTGTTATCATCATATTGGTTGTGATTGCAAATCCAATTATCAAACATTTTTTAAAAACTAAAACAATATCAGAATAATTATGCTCAACTTCGAAATACAAAATCCCACACAAGTTATTTTTGGGAAAAATCAATTGGAAAAATTAAGTTCATACATCCACAAATTTTATTCAGGTAAAAAAATTCTGATTGCTTATGGCGGTGGAAGTATTGAGAAAACAGGTTTAATGGCTCAAATAGAATCTCATTTACAAGGATTTCACATCGTAAAATTTAAAGGAATTGAAGCCAATCCTGAATTTACAACCTTGATGAAAGCCGTCGAATTAATTCGTCAAGAAGAAATTGGATTTATCTTAGCTGTTGGCGGGGGTTCAGTAATTGATGGCGTTAAATTTATTTCTGGTGCCGTAAATTACAAATTAGATCCATGGGATGTTTTGTTAAGAAAAGAAGGCTGTGTTTTTGATTCCGCTGTTCCATTTGGTACAGTTTTAGCTCTTCCTGCAACAGGTTCTGAAGTGAACAGTGGAGCAGTAATAAGTCGCAGTGAAATGAAGTTGAAAATGACCATGGGAGGACCATTATTTTTCCCAAAATTTTCATTTTTAGACCCAAGCGTTGTGGCGACTTTACCTCAAAAACAAATCGCAAATGGAATTACAGATTCATTTATGCATACTTTGGAGCAATATTTGACCTATCCAACGGATAATTTATTGCAAGAACGTGAGGCGGAGGCAATTTTGTCCACCTTAATCGAAATTGCACTTCCAGTGTTGAAGGAACCAACAAATTACAAATATGCATCCAATTTGATGTGGTGCGCCAGTCACGCCTTGAATGGAAATTTGCGTTGTGGTGTTCCAACTGATTGGGCAACGCACATGATTGGGCATGAATTGACAGCACTTTTTGGCATTGATCACGCACGAACATTGGCAATTATTGCACCACGTTTGTATGAGGTAAAATTTAAGAACAAACAAGAAAAACTAACGCAATACGGTCGTCGCGTTTGGAATTTACAAGGAGAAGACATTTCGGTTGCCAAACAAGCAATTGCCAAAACGGAAGAATTTTTCAACAGTTTAGGGATTGAAACAAAGATTTCCGCTTATTCGGAACAAGTAGATGATATTCATCTGATTATTAAAGCTCGATTTGAAGAACGAGGCTGGAATAATACTGGCGAGCGACAAGATTTGACGTATGATGAGGTGGAGGAAATTGTGAAAAATGCGATTTGATTAATAGTTTGTTCAGTTTTAACCTTCTTTCTTGGAGGTAATATGTACTAATATTATCTCAATAAAAATTCATCAAAAGCCTGTTAATTAAAGGTTTAAACGTTTAGTTATCAAAACAAAAAATAGCTTAAAATGTAAATAAATGATTTTAAAATCAATTTCTTTTAATCTTTGGAACAAATTTTGTGCATAGCAAACAATTAATAGACACTTTTGACATAAAAAAATTCAAATGAAAATTAAAAGAACATTCACAATTACCATTTTACTGGCTTTTTTATCAATGTATGGATTCTCTCAAGATGAAAAAATTACCGTGAAAAAAGATTTAGTTGAGATCGATGGCACTCCTGTTTTTACTTTGAAATCTACAAATTACCCAGATGCCTATACATTATATAACCTGAATGATGAAAAATTAATTGTCTTTAGCTCACAATTTTATTCGGATCCTAAACAAATCACATCAGGAAATCCAAAAGGAAGAGTTGGGTATTTTGACATCACTTTCCTCAACGATAGTATGGATAAATGTGAAATACGAATAGTTGGATTTAAAAAACAACTTGCTAAACTTATCATCTCGGAGGGTCTAGTTAAAGAGGGGAAATTAGATGAAAAGGCCGTTAAACAATTTTGTAGAGTAAACGGAATGAAATTCTCTGAAGATCGAAAAAATTCAGGAACAACAATTATTATTAATCAGTGATTTTCCGCAGTTAAATAGAAGGGCAATGTTTAATGAGGAATTTAATCTTTTAGATTTCAATTAGCTATTTATCCCCATTGAACAAGCTTAATCTTTTGATAATCAATTATCTAAAGTAGCAAATTTGGGATTGTCTAAAATTTTGTAAATTTGCTGTTTCTTATCTGTTAAAAACCGATATATTGTTGATAAACAACATGTTAAATTAAATGCTTCATTTCTAAATAGATACCCGTTTCCAACCGTTTTTAATCTTTTAATAAATTAATTATCAAACCATTAAATGAATATCGAAAAACCATTTAAACTTGAAGCACATTGCAACGATAGCATAAAACAACTCTTGCAAAAAACTACTTTGGGTACAAATGGAGCTAAATATGTTCATTTAAACACCTCTGAGATTATTGAAGACTTGGACAATCCACTGTTTTTTCAGTTGGAGCGAAATGATAAAGCGATTGGTAATATCACATTTTGTCAGCGGGGAAATTTTTGGTACATTCGCTATTTTGCATTTGACCAAATTTTTCAAAGTTCGAAATCGAAAAACAAGACAAAAAATTCAAGTTTAAAAAATCAAATTAAAGCAGTTTTTGATCAGCCACAAATTAATTTTTACGCTTACATTGATCCAAAAAATGAGCGAAGTAAAATGATGTCGCAACAATTTGGTTTTGAAAAAATCGGAAGTTTGACAACTCTTACCTTTTCTCGCCTAAAACCTAAATTATCGAATAATTTAATTGAAATTAGCGATAAAAATGAAATAAATCAACTGCATTCAAGATTCAAAGACGAACAATTTTACGCTGAACAAGAAATAAAAAGGGCAAAAAACTATGCTTTGGTAAATGAAAACTCCAAGATAATTGCTTCAGCACGCGTTCAAAAAGCTCATTGGGAAATAAAAAGATTACCAGGTAAAATGGGTTCACTTTTGGTAAAAACAATTCCATTTATTCCTTTTTTAAATCAATTTTTAAAACCCAAAAATCACCAATTTTTAGTAGTTGATTGTGTTTCAGCATCTGACGAAAAAAGCTTAGATTCTTTGTTTGAATCAATTTTAGCTGCAGAAAATTACAAATTAATTTTTTGGTGGATAGACGAAAAAAACGAATTGTTGCGCTTCAAAAATAAAGTAAAATGGGGGATTTTTTCGCGTTTTATTGGAAACCCAAAAGTAGATGTTGTTGCGAAAATAAACGACAAAAATAGTATCGACCTCAAAAAAACATTTTTCGTTTCTGGAATTGATTTGATTTAAATTGTATCTTTAGGCATTAATTTTTTCCATGCATAAATTTGTCGATACCTTAGCAAAAATCTTAACTGAAAGCAAAATTCATCTTCAAGATTGGACCATCGTGCTTCCTTCAGAAAGAGCGAAACAATATGTTTTAAAATCTCTGTTTCAACAAATTGGAAAATCATTTTTTGCTCCAAAAATCGTCACCATAAATAATTGGATTAATGCACATTCAAAAAAAGTCGTGCTAGATAAAACTCATTTGCTGCTCAATTTATATGCGGTTCATCAAAAATATCCACTAACAAAAGCAGGTGAAAATTTAGAAAACTTCGATGAGTTTTTGAATTGGGGAAACATTTTACTGAGCGATTTTGATGAAATTGAACGTTATTTGGTAGATCCAAAACAGCTGTTCAAAAATTTGAAAGATGTTAAAGACATTGAGAATTGGAGTTTTAACTCAGAAGAATTAAGTGAAAATCAAAAAAAATACCTCGAATTTTGGGAAAGACTTCCTTTTTATTTTAATGAATTAAAAAGTCGCTTGGCAAAACAAAATGCTTGCTTTCAAGGTGAAGTGTACAAAATGCTCTCCGAAAATATTGACTTAGTGTTTCAAGAAAATAAAAATTATCATTTTCTATTTGCTGGTTTTAATGCACTTTCTTTGGCAGAAATGACGATTTTCAAACAATTGTACAACCTTGGAAGAGCCGAAATCGTTTTTGATGCTGATAATTATTACCTCAAAGATTCAAATCATGAAGCGGGACAATTTATTCGAAGATTTACTGATTTTTTAGGAAAAAAAGAGCTCCCTGAGGTACAAAATTCTTTACTTTCATCAGCTAAAAATATGGAACTGATTTCTTGTTCACAATTAACTGGACAAGTGAAAGTTGTAAGTACTTTGTTGGAGAATAAATCTGAAGCAGAACTCAATGAAACACTGGTTTTGCTAGCCGATGAAAGTCTAATTTTGCCTTTGATTCAAAATATTCCGAAATCTGTTTCCAAGGCAAATATTACCATTGGTCTGCCCTTAAAATCGAGCGCCTTAAGCACGTGGGTTGATTTGATTTTTCAAATCCAAGAAGGATTTTTGCGTTACAATCGAGTAAGCGTGTATTTCAAAGATTTACTTTCCATCTGGAATCATCCGTTTATTCAAGAAATATTAAACGAAGACGAACGCAAAACCTTGTACAAACGCGAACAAGAAATTAGAAAGAAAAACATCATTTTTCAATCTCCAGGAAAGATTCAAGTTTCAGAAAAGTTGGACAGAATCCTGCAATTGCTCTATACTCCTTGGAAAAACTCATGGCTTATTGCCTTGGAGAACATTCGTTTGTTGAACGTGAATTTGTACAATGAATTCCATCTTTTGGAGGAAAATATTCTGGAAAAGGCAATTATTCAGCGATTTGACGAAGTGCTTGTAGATTTTCAAAATTGTGTTTTGGAAGGATTTCCAGAAATGTCGCTGAGAAGTTTTAAGTTACTTTTTCAGCAAGAATGGACGAAGGAAAGCGTTGCTTATTACGGAAATCCTATTGATGGTTTACAAATCATGGGTTTATTGGAAACACGTTTATTGGATTTCAAAAACATCATAGTCTTAGGTCTTAATGAAGGAAAAATGCCGCCTACAAATCCAATTCAAACTTTAATTCCCATGGATTTGAGACGCTTTTTTGAACTACCACTTCCACGAGATAAACAAGGATTATTTGCACATCATTTTTATCGTTTGTTGCACCAATGCGAAAATTTGATTATCACGTATCACAATGGGGCAGAGGGTATCGGTTTTTCTGAGAAAAGTCGTTACATCGCTCAGTTGGAATTAGAATTGGTAAAGGCAAATCCAAACATAAATTTGATTAAGAAGGATTACACTTTAATTCAAGAAAAACTAAGTACTTCTGCGCAAAAATCTATTCCAAAAACAGCAGAACTTCTTGCTAAAATGGATGAATTATTTGCAAGTAGAACTTCACCTTCCATGTTGAAAAATTACTTCGAATGTCCCTTGGATTTCTATTACAAATACGTTTTGAAGTTCGGGGAGGAAGAGAAGGTGGAAGAGGAAATGGAAAACAATACTTTTGGAACTATCATTCATGGAGTTTTGGAAGATTTATACCAAGATTTTAACATCGAAAAGAAGGAAAAAGCTGCAAAAAATCTAATGGCAAAAGACATTGATTTGATGTTGGTACAATTCCGGAAAAAACTTTTTGATGCTTTCAAAGAACATTTTAATGGGGAAGAGGATGCCTTTATGAAAGGTAAAAATTTCTTGTCCTATTCCATGGCGATTGAGTTGACCGAACAATTTTTGAAGTCTGAGAAGAAATTTTTAGTCGAAAATCCGAATGCTTTATTGTATATCAAAGGATTGGAACAAAATTTTGAATCAGAAATTGAAATTCCTGTTTTTGATCAGCTCAAGAAAATAAAATTAAAAGGTTTTATTGACCGCATTGATTTATTGGATGGAAACATCCGAATCATTGATTACAAAACAGGAAAGGTTTCCCCAAAAGATGTGGACGATGAGAAAAAACAATTCTCCAAGGATGAACTAGAATATGTTGTGGAATCTTGCAAAAAGACCAAACATTTTTTCCAGTTGATGACTTACATTTTTATGTATTATCAAAAACATCAGGTAGTTGCAAAAGAGAGTGCAATTATTTCCTTCGTGAATTTCCGAAACAATCCTTTTGTCTTTAAGGCAAGAGACATTTCCAATGAAAAATTGATTGAAATGTACCCCAAAGTATTACAAGTTATTTTGGAGGAAATTTATGATCCAACAACCAACTTTGAACACAAAGTGAAGGGCATTTCTTATTGTGATTATTGTTAAACAAACAGAATCCCTCTGGAAAATGATTAAAACTCCACTTTGATCACTTGATATATTTCATTTCTCACTTTATCAAAGACGTACACCAACAAATGCATATTGTCCGCAGCATATTGACTTGGTAATTTGTAACTATAATTTAGGTAATATTTGCCGTTTTCCTTCTTGAAACTTTCTGTAACAGTTTTTCCAAATGCGTTTCCATCAATACAATTTCTTTGCACGTTGTGATGTACATAATTAATAGAATCAACTCCTCCAGGAAAAGATTGTGGTTTCACGATAGAATCCTCAATTAGGTACACTACTTGAGCAATTTCATTTGTGAAACCATTTAATTTTTCAATTTCAGTATGTAAAAACAAACCTCTTGTTTCCTCGTAATAATTTGCTTTTGCTTGTAAGTTCACTTTCAAATCATTTGCAGCAATTAATTGATCTACAATGGAAGTCCATGCACCAGGCTCATGCGTATTGAAGCCATCAATAGGAAATCTGCTGATTGAACCATACGGATTTCCAACAAAAGGAGAACCCGCCAAGCTTCCAAAATAATTGCCAATTTCTAATCCTTGTGGGTTGGTGAAATCATGTGTATAAAGGGGTGCATGCAATTCTTGAAAAGTCCCAATTCCAGTTGGTCCAGCATGAATTCCAGCAATAAAAACGCGTCCTTCATTGGCATGTTTTAAATCCTCAGCTAAGGCAGCCGCCGCAGGACAAAAAATACATTTGTGACCAGTAAAATCTTCGATTAAGACATTCCTATTTGTGTTGGTGTTTGCATCAAAAACAGGCCATTCGTTTGCCACGTAATCGTCCCAAGTACCGGGATATAAACTTTGATCCAAGGCTGAACTTGGCGGATAAGGATTATCAATTTTATTGCAAGCAAACAGGATGCTCATAAGTCCAATTGCGGTGATCAACACTAAATTAATTTTGAATCTAAAGTAATTTGCTTTGATATCTGAATTCATAATCACTTGTTTTGAAAGAATTTTTTCCATGATTTTATTTTAAAACTAATTAAAAACTATGTGTGAATGAAAAGGTCAAACCGTTTGATGCTGGAACAAATCTACAAACACCTCCAACGCAAAATAACCCTGCTCGTTGGCGACCATAAGAAACTGTGAAACGCGAAGATTCTCTTACGTAACCAACTGTACCGATTAAATAGTGTATTTTCAAATCATTTATTGGGTTTCCGTAATTATATTGATCCATTAATCCAACAAACCAATGTGATTTATAATTGTATTCAAGTACCATAGTTGCCCAATTTCCTTTGTCTTTTTTGGTGAACAGCGCTTGAGCCTCGGCACGGATTGAATGGTTTGCATTGAACTTGTAGGCGATTTCCAACACAGCAATATTTGTTTTAATGATGCCTTTTGCATCGGAAGTGATTTTAGCTACATCATTGTTTATCATGATGTTATAATAATTGGCAATTAAGCTGAAGTTTTTATTTATTTTACGTTTTATGCTCACATTAATATCTTGCCAATATAAACTGTCACTCAAATCAAATGGATTGCTGTCATAAGTAATTCGTGATGAATCACTTGAGAATTGACTAACACCATGTTGCAGTGGTCTGTAAGCTGAAGAGTAATTGGCATTGATACTAGTTCCATATTTCCCCCCTAATTTTTTCCCCCATTCTTTGTCTTTTGGCAAAGTGTAATAAACGTCCACTTGAAAGGCAATTTCTCCCAAAGGTTGCGTTGCATAAGGGTAAAGTGAAGCCACTAAATTGTATGTATGGGTATTGTTCATTGCCGGCAAATAATTGATAAAAACGTCTTGTAGAATTTTTGTTCTGTCTGAACGAAAACTCATGTTATCAACTGATTTTGCGGATGCAAGGAAGCCAAATCCTTTTTTAGAATAGGCAAAATTTGCAATTGTTGCGTGACCTTTATTGTAAATGTAGGAATTGTCTGTTGAAGGATCATTTTCTTTGATGATGTGTTCAACTTCTAATTTCAATTTTCCATAACGAAGTTTAATTCTACCTCCATAAGAACCTACATTTTCAGGTAAAATATAAGTTTCGTTATTATCAACTTGGTATTTACTCACGAAGGAAGCTCCAAGAGTTAAATCAAATTTTTTGTCTTTTAAACCTTTCAGAACCTCATTTAAATGCATATCACCGTCAATTCCACGCACAATTCCTTCTGCATATTCCACTCGACCATTTAGAAATGATAAACGTTGTTTTCCATAAACACCTTTCAAAGTGATTCCTTTTTTTGGTTTCACAATAATTCTTACTCCATCTAGCAAATTATCATAACCTAAAGCACGATCTTCGTAGGTTCTCAATGAAAGTCCAGAACCAAATTGCTCGTAAATACTTCCAATTGTTACGTCTAAAAAATCATTTGCGTAGCCCATGTATTTCATTCCTACTCCTGTTCCATCGAATTGATTTGGATAACCTTGAATCCTTGGCAAATATGATTCAAATCGAGCACCAGCTTTAAAATTCCCTCTTGTAACAAAAACATTCATGTAGGAATTTAGCAAACCTATCGATGCAGGTTGATTGGCGCCAATTAAACTATCTTCATTTAAGTATTGAAAGGTGGTTTCAAGGTTTCCTGTAATGGAAGTCTCCGGCTGATTTTGGGTATTTGCGACAAAAATGGAACACATCGAAAAACCAAACAACAAAAATTGTTTAAAATTCATAAGTAGTTTTTATAAAATAAATAGTTACAAAAAAAACGTTGCAAAAAATTCACAACGTTTCTAATCTTATTTTGAAAGTTTTAATATTTCTTGGTACAATAAATCCTCGTCACCAGGTGAGTAACTGTTGTGTGAATAAGCAATTTTTCCATTTTGATCAACTAAGAATGTGTGAGGAACGTTGTTTACTCC
>CAZHLZ010000123.1:0-9649 GCA_964532475.1 uncultured Chitinophaga sp. | reverse complement strand
AAAAATTTATTGAAACAGTAAAAGAAGGTTTTGAAAAAACTAGTGCAGGCAAGGCAAGCAAGGAGGAAATTAAAAAGTTTACAGGTTTTTTTGATGATGCATTTAAAATTGGTGATAAAATAAATTTAGAATTTGTTCCAAATAAAGGTTTGTTAGTGAAAAAAAACGGAAAACTAATTGGAACAATGGAAAATATTGAATTTAAAAAAGCACTTTTTTCAATTTGGTTAGGATCTGATTGTGTGGATAGTACCTTGAAAGAAGGACTGTTAGGGAAATAATTTTTATAGCACAAGTCTTTGATATTGATTTTAATCTAGAATCGTTCAAAAGTTTGTTAATAAGATTTGTAATAAGCTAAAAAGCAGCCCTAATTATTCATAATTTTGTAAAAGGATTAATATTTATTAGATGAGAAATTTTTTTGGTACTGGTACAGCTCTTGTAACTCCTTTTAACAGCGATGATTCCATTGATTATGATGGATTAAAAAAACTTTTGGAACTTCAAATAGCTGGAGGTGTTAATTTTTTAGTTGTTCAGGGAACTACAGGAGAATCACCAACTTTATCTCAAAAGGAAAAAGATGAATTGTTAAATTTCGTAATCGAATATAATGACAATCGACTTCCAATTGTTTATGGTGTAGGAGGCAATGATACAAAGAAAGTAGCTGAAAATTTAAAATTGGTTCCAAAGGGTGTTGACGGGATTTTGTCAGTCTCTCCTTACTACAATAAGCCAATCCAAGAGGGGATTTTTCAACATTACAAATACATCGCTGAGGCGACAGATTTACCTATAATTTTGTACAATGTACCCGGAAGAACTGGTTCAAACGTCAATGCAGAAACAACACTTCGTCTGGCTGAAATTTCTAATATTGTAGCTATGAAAGAAGCATCTGGTAATTTTGACCAAATAATGGAAATCATTCGTTGCAAACCAGAAAACTTCAACCTGCTTTCAGGCGATGATGCAATAACACTTCCAATGATTGCTTCGGGAGCGGACGGTGTTATTTCAGTGGTATCGAATGCTTTGCCTGAAAAGTTTTGTAAAATGGTTCAAGCAGCATTGAATGATGATTTATCAACAGCAAGGACACTTCATTATGAATTATTGTTAATAACTCGATTATTTTTCGAACAAGGGAATCCTTGTGGCGTAAAGGTCGGATTATCAGCTAGAAAGATAATGGAAACAAAAATGAGACTGCCATTATTTCCAGTGTCAAATGATTTAGAAAAGAGAATTTTGGATGAAATGTTTCATTTGTTGAAATAAAGTTCATATTTTCGTAAAATAAATAGTGTAAAAAAATAAGAAGATGAATAAAACAGTTTTTATTGTATTGGCTTCAATTCCACTTTGGATGGCTTGTTCTGGTAGTGAAGAGGAAAAAAAAGAAGTAATTACTGAGGAAAATAACGATTCCAGTGGAATTATTTTTAACATTCCTTCCCCAGCTGAACAGTTTGAGGTAATTTCCAATTTGGATGGAGTAAAAGACATTAATTTAGTGAATGAAGCTAACAAAAAATATGAAGGATCATCTGCAAAAGCATTAAATTTTGGTGTTTATACTGCCGATGTAGCGTATTTAACTTCATATAAGGAAACCTCTAAATACTTAAGTTATTTTTCGACGTTAGAAAAATTGAGTAAAGATTTAGGAGTAACAGAGGTTTTTACCAAAGAATTGGGTGATTTAGCAAAAGATTGGACAGGTAATCCTGATTCACTTTTCAAGTTGTCTGACCAAACTTATTCAAAATCATTCCAAAAATTGGTTGATATTGATAAAGGTAACGAACTTTCCTTGATGTTAGCTGGTGGTTGGATTGAATCCATGTATTTAATTTTTGGAACTTCTAAGGGGTTTGGGAAAAGTCCTCAAATTGATCAAACACTTGCCGACCAAAAGTTAGTTGCCGAAAATTTATTAGACTTTATGATTGATTATCAAGACAATGCAGATGTTAAAACGTATGTTGATAAATTAGGCACGATTTTAGATTTGTATAAGAAAATGGATTGCAATGAATCAAAAACAAAGGTTGACAAGTCAAATGGTAAAATTTCTCTTTCGGGAGGAGCTGTTTGTTCTTTAAACCAAGATACATTTGATGCATTGAAGGCTGAAATAACTAAGTATAGAAACGAAATAATTAAATAAAAAGATGAAAAAATTTGCAACAATAATCGCGGTTTTGACTCTGTGTGTATCACTAAATAGTTTAAATGCACAGTGTCCAGTTCCTGAAAAAATTGTCAAGTACAACCCAAAAGACAAATCATCATTTGGTGTATGTTCGCAATCAAAATCTGGGGCTTTAAAGTCAGGTGAACCTTATGAAATGGCATTTATTGCCCAAGGTACGACTGATTTTAAAATTTCGGCGGCACTTCAAGATCCTACTGCTGGAACTTTAGTTGTCGAATTGTACGAAATGGTTACTGAAAAAGATGCGCAAGGAAACTACAAGAAAGTGAAAAATGTGATTGCTTCTGTTGCTCAAGACGAGGTGATAGAATTAACTACAGACAAAACAAGAAAGCTAATGATTAGTGTAACTTTAGAAGGTGGTAGTACTAAGCCTCAATGTATTGGGGTTTTGATTCTTGATAAGAAAACGACCAAAATAGGTTTATAAAATAATTTAGTTGTAATAAAGGCCTCAGTGGAGGCTTTTTTTGATTTTATTAGTTCATGAAAAGTATATTGTCATGTTTGTTTATTTTGATTGCTGCAGGTGCATTTTCTCAATGTAACACGCAGGAGTTGATAAAAAATGCAAGTAAGGTAAAAAGCGATTATGGAGTAAATTCACAATCAAAAACAGGAATGCTGCTCTCTAAGAAAGATTATGAGATGTCTTTCATTGCTCAAAAAAATATGGATTATAGAATTTCCTGTGGAACTGTTAGTACAGATGATGGAAAAGTTTATTTTGAGATTTATGAAATGGTAACACAAAAAGATGCTCAGGGTAACTATAAAAAAGTTAAAAACATACTTTTTGAATCGAAGGATTTTGAAAATAATACGATTGAATTTACTACTGATCAACTGCGAAAATTGTTAATCAAAGTGCATTACGACAATGGGAAAAGCAAAATCCCAGAATGTATTGGAGTTTTGATTGAAGATAAAAAAACGATAAAAATTGGTTTATAATATTTTGTAACAATTCGAATCATATCACGTTATAAAATTGTATTATGAACACACAAGAACAAATAGTTGAGAAAATTTTGAATGCAAATTCAATTGTAATTACTTCCCATAAATCGCCAGATGGAGATTCGATTGGTAGTAGCATGGCTTTGTATCAATTTAGCAAAAAAATAAATAAAACAGCCAAAGTATGTCATCCAGATCCAGCTCCTAAATTTCTCAATTGGGTCGAAGATGTAGATTCAATTTTGAATTTTGAAGAACACAAGGATGAGGTTTTGGAAGCAATTTCAGAGGCTGATTTGATTTTTTCTCTCGATTATAATGAACCCTCTAGAATGGGAAGCGAAATGGCCACACTTTTGGAAAATGCAAACGCTTTTAAGATAATGATTGACCATCATTTACATCCCTCAGGTTTTGCAGATATCAATTGGAGTGATACAAGTTCTTGTTCCACTTGTCAATTAATTTTTGAGTTGGTTGAGTTTTCTAACAAGAGTGATTTACTCGATGCTAAAATTGGAACACCTATCTATCTTGGAATAATGACGGATACAGGTTCATTTCGATATAATTCCGTAAAGCCAAAGACCCATCAATATGCTGCAAAATTGCTAGAGGTGGGAGTAAAACAAGACGTAATTCACGAACAAGTATTTGACGTAAATACTCCAGAAAAACTGATTCTTCGTGGTTTTGCTTCTTCTGAAAGATTGGTTATTTTGGAAAATTTACCAGTCGCATATATTTCTCTTTCCAACGAAGATTTCAAGCGATTTAAGCATGAAAAAGGTGACACAGAAGGTTTAGTAAACATAGCCCTATCAATTCAAGGTGTCAAAATTGCTGCTTTTTTCTCCGAAAATGAAAATGAAGTTAAGATTTCATTTAGGTCAAAAGGCTACGACAATCCTGTAAATATTTTAGCAAGAGATCATTTTTCTGGTGGTGGACATGCAAATGCAGCTGGAGGAAAATCGGAAGAAAATCTTGAAAATACCATCAAAAAATTCTTAGAATTAATTCCAAATTATGTTTAAAATCTCCCATTTATACTTTAGTGTTCTTTTCATTAATTTAATTCTTTTAAATTCCTGCAAAAATGGGGAGGAAAAAGTTGACGAAGTAATCTGGACCACCGAAAAGTCTACCGAAATGAACAAAAATTTCGCCTTGGAAGAAGAATTGGATATAAAAATGTACTTGGAAAATCGAAAAACTTGGAAAACTGTCAAGACAGGAACTGGTTTGAGGTATTACATTTATGAAAATGGAACAGGAGAAAAAGCGGTAAGTGGAAAAAATGCTGAAGTAAAATTCTCAATTTCTCTATTAGATGGAAGATTGTGTTATAAAACAGATTCTTTAGAAACAGAAATTTTCGAAATTGATAAAAGTGAAATTGAAACTGGAGTGCAAGAAGGAATAAAGAAAATGCGGGTAGGGGATAAAGCTAAGTTGATCATTCCAAGTCATTTAGGTCATGGTTTGGTCGGAGATATGGACAAAATTCCACCTCTTTCAGTATTAGTAATAGATATTCACCTAATAAGCTTAAAATAAAATGTTTAAAATAATTTCAATTTCTTTTTTACTAGTTTTTATATTTTTTTCATGTAAACCAGAAGGAGTAAACAATGAAAATAAAGATGAGAAAACAGAGGACAATAAACCTACTGAGGCAGATAAGGAGGAAATTAAAAAACTTAGCTTAAAGCCTTTAAAACCAGTTGCTAAAAATAAAATCGATAATGGTATCAAAATCACTTACTTTATAAAAGGTGAAGGTTCCTTATTAAAGGATGGGGAGGTTGCCCAAATTAACTATGAAGTACTTTTAGACGATGGAACCTTTGTTGATGGAAACAAACTTTTAAATAAAGAATGGCTTCCATTTATGGTAGGATATGGAATGCAAACACCTGGTTGGGATATTGCCTTCAGACAATTAAAAGTAGGAGATTTTGTGGAGATTTTTTTGCCAAGTAATATGGCACGTGGAAAAGTAGGAATAAAAGGTTTGATTCCACCAAATGCTAATAACCGAATTCGAGTAAAAATAATTGGTAAACTTAAACCTACTAGAATCGTTGACGGCACAAAAGTTTGGGTGCTGGAGGAAAATGAGTTAGAAAAAAAATTAGCCAACGAAGAAAATGAAATTGATTTTCATTACATGGTTGGAACACAATCTAATCCCAAATATGACATAAGTTACAGACGAAATCAGCCTTATAATTTCAAATTTTCAGACTTTGGAATTGTAAAAGGCTTAAAAAAAGCGTTAATAAATGCTAAAAAATCAGATAAAATATGGGTTCTTATTCCTCCGTCTGAAGCTTATGGAGATAAGGGTTTACAGGATTTAATTAAACCTTATGAACATGTTTTTTATGATATCTTTATCATGGATGTTCGATGATATTTAAGAAATATTCATTATATTTGCATGTCTGCTCAATGACGGGATGTAGCTTAGTCCGGTTAAAGTGCGCGTCTGGGGGGCGCGAGATCGGAGGTTCGAATCCTCTCATCCCGACAAAATTAATGTAAAAACAAACACATGAAGAAAATTATTTTAGGATTATCCTTATTATGTCAAGCAACTATTTTTGGCCAAATTGCCATTGATACTATTGATTCTAAGCAAGGTAGAATGATAATTTATTCTGATCGTACGTGGGAATTAGAATCAGATATTGGTTTTGATGGAATCATGAATACTGCGATTTATGAAAAATTTAGTAAAGACACAACATTAAATTTTGTTCAAACCTGGGATAATGAATCTTGTTTTACTTCAGATAGAGTAAATGACCTTTCAAAATTAAAAGATACCGTTTGGTTGTGTGTTGGAGATAGCACCCATTCAAAATTCGTGATGCCATTTGATGGATATATTACTTCAAGATATGGATTTAGAAAAGGAAGATACCACAATGGAATTGATATTAATTTAGAAACTGGTGATACAGTTAGAGCTTGTTGGTCAGGAAAAGTAAGATATTCAAAATGGAATGAAGGTGGTTTTGGTAATCTTGTAATTTTGAGACATTATAATGGATTGGAGACTTTTTATGCACACTTAAGTAAACTATTAGTTGCTCCGAATTCAGATGTGAAAGCGGGCGATGTAATTGGTTTAGGTGGAAACACGGGTAAATCTAGAGGTTCTCATTTACATTTTGAAGTGCGTTTTTACGATGCACCTCTAAATCCAGAAGAAATCATTGATTTAGCTGCAAAAAATGTAAAGGATCAAAATTTATTTGTACATAAAGGTATTTTCAGACCAGGAGCAAAACCATCTGACTATTACAACAATGGTCATGATCATGGTTCTGAAGTAGCTATGGTTACAAAGCCAACAACTACAAGTACAAAAAAATATTACAAGGTGAAATCTGGAGATACATTGGGGCAAATAGCGTCTAAAAATCATACGACAATTTCAAAAATTTGCCAATTGAATGGAATTCGTCAAACTACAACTCTTCAAATTGGAAGATCATTGAGAGTGAAATAATTCATTTAATTGCAATAAATATTGAAGTCCTGTATTTTACAGGACTTTTTTTTGTTCTTTTTTTACTAATATTTGGTACTTTTAAAAATATATCGTAATATTGCAATATAATTATATTACAATGGGAATTACAAAAACAGAATTTTACACAGATGAGCAAAATCAGTTAGCAATTTTACTAAAAGCATTGGCTCATCCTGCAAGATTGGCAATTATTGATCACATCTTGAAAGTAAATAGTTGTATTTGCAATGATTTGGTAAATGAAATCCAATTAGCACAGCCAACAATTTCACAGCATTTAAAAGAACTAAAAAATGCAGGTTTAATCAAAGGAAATGTGGAAGGTGCTTCAATTTGTTATTGCCTCGACGAAAAAGTCTTTGAAAAGGTTCATAATTATTTTTATGAAATTATAACCATTTTAGAAAATAGAAAAAATCAATGTTGTTAAACGAAAAAAATAAAATCATGAAATTATCAGAAGTTAAAGAAGTGTTGAAAAATTTAGATGCAGTTGTTTTTCAATTGCCAAATAATAAAGGATTTGTACCTGAACATTTCCACATTACGGAAGTTGGATTAATTACTAAAAATTTTATTGACTGTGGCGGAACCGTGCGTGAAGAAAAAGTGATTAATTTCCAATTGTGGGAAGCAGCCGACTATGAACATCGCTTAGCTCCAAGTAAATTACAGCAAATAATTGAGAAATCTGAAGAAATATTCAAATTTGATGATTTAGAAATTGAGGTGGAATACCAAAGAGATACCATCGGGAAATTTGGATTGGATTACAACGGAATCTTTTTTCAACTTACGAATAAAAATACTGCTTGCTTAGCACAAGATGCTTGTGGAATTCCATCTGAAAAACAAAAAATTAAACTTTCAGAAATAGGAGGCGGATCAACTGTTAGTTGTACTCCAGGTGGTGGATGTTGTTAGTAGAATGGAGAATTAAGAGTTTAGAATTGAAAATGTACGAGAAAATAAAAAAATATGCTGATGACTTAATTCAAGAATTTGATTTAATTCCAGCAAATAGAAAAGAAACACTAGAAAAAATCACAAAGTATATCGTTTCGAAAATTTCAGAAAATAAAGAAATTAATTTAATGTACGTCTGTACGCACAATTCTCGAAGAAGTCATTTTGGACAAATATGGGCAAATGTTGCTGCTAATTATTTCAATATTTCTAAGGTAACTACTTTTTCAGGTGGAACAGAAGCTAGTGCATTTAATATCAATGCCATAAATTCTTTGAAACGAATCGGATTTGACATAAAACAAATGGAAAAGAATCAAAATCCAATGTATCAAGTTTTTTTTGATGAAAATTTTGAGCCAAGCATCTGTTTTTCAAAGTTGTACAATCATTCTTCTAATCCTGAAAAAGAATTTGCAGCAATCATGACTTGTGGCGATGCAGAAGAAAATTGTCCATTTATTCCAGGAGTAGAATTGAGAGTTGCTACTACTTACAACGACCCAAAAGCATTTGATAATACAGTTTTTCAAGATTCAAAATACGATGAAAAGTGTAGAGAAATTGCAAGAGAAACTTTTTATATCTTCTATAAAGTAAATAAAGTGGTCAACTGCCCATGATAAAGCTATAAAGTCAAATCAATAAAAATTTATAATTTATCACTCATAATTTATCATTCATAGTTTATCATTCATAGTTTATCATTCATAGTTTATCATTCATAGTTTATCATTCAAAACTAATAACTTTAAGTAAATGACCGTAAATAATTGTTCACCAGTATTTAAAAGAAAAAAATTAAGTTTTTTGGATCGTTTTCTAACCATTTGGATATTTTTAGCAATGGGATTAGGAATCGCAATAGGTTATTTTATACCAACAGCAGATGATTTCATCAATTCTTTTTCAAATGGAACAACAAACATTCCGCTTGCAATTGGGCTAATCTTAATGATGTATCCGCCATTAACCAAGGTGAAGTTCTCTAAAATCCCAGCTGTACTGGCAAAACCCAAATTAATGCTTATTTCATTTTTTGTAACTTGGATTGTTGGACCATTTTTAATGTTTTCCTTAGCAGTTTTATTTTTGAAAGATTATCCAGAGTACATGACTGGATTAATTGTAATAGGTTTAGCTCCTTGTATTGCAATGGTTATCGTTTGGAATGAACTTGCTGAAGGAAATCGTGAATTAGTAGCAGGATTAGTTGGGATAAATAGTATTTTGCAAGTTGCTTTTTTTAGTTTGTACGCTTATTTTTATTTAGAGATTATGCTTCCTCTATTTGGAATTAAAGGCTTGCCTATTGATATAACCATTGCTGAAATTGCACAAACTGTAGGTATTTACCTTGGAATTCCTTTTGCGCTGGCTGTTTTAAGTCGTCTAATATTGGTCAATTTAAAAGGCGAAGAATGGTTTACACAAAAATTTATTCCAAAAATCTCGCCCATCACTTTAATAGCTTTATTATTTACAATTGTGGTGATGTTTAGTTTGAAAGGTCAATTAATCGTTACAATCCCAATGGATGTTATAAAAATTGCAATTCCTCTCGTGATTTTCTTTGCTTTGATGTTTTTTATTATGTTTTTATTGGGCAAATGGGCTGGAGCAGATTATTCTGATAATGCAGCATTGTCTTTTACGGCATCGGGAAATAATTTTGAATTAGCTATAGCCGTTTCGATTGGTGTTTTTGGCATCAATTCGGGTCAAGCCTTCGCAGGAGTTATTGGTCCTTTAGTAGAAGTTCCTGCTTTAATAATCATGGTGAATGTTGCTTTTTGGTTGAAGAAAAAATTATATACAAAATAATTCGTATTTTTGCGAATAGTAAAAATATTTTTATGCCAAATAACCCAAATATTTCTTATTTCTCTATTGAGCAAGAATTAACAGCACGTTTTTCGAAAGCACTTTCAAATCATGTTCGAATTGCT
>CAZHLZ010000122.1:0-9671 GCA_964532475.1 uncultured Chitinophaga sp. | reverse complement strand
AGAAAAACTAAAAATTGATGAACGAGATATACCAGAATTAAGTATGAATGTGCATCTAAGGTGTGATGTTTTTGATCTTTTAGATAAGGTAGAATTATGTCAGTATTTTATAAAATTCAAAAACAAATCATTTGAAGAATCTGTTAAAAATTCAAATGGAATAAATGGTTTTATTGAAGTATTAAAAAGTCAATTTTATAATCTTAAGAATAAGTTTGATGAATATCTTAATGATGTGCATAAACAATATGATTTCCTAACTGAAAACTTACAATCATTAATGAAAGAATTTGCGATTTATCAAGTTGAATTAGAAAAAGAATTAGGTATAACAGGCACAGGTCAAAGTGTGGATAATCACGCTGATTTTGCACCAATTTTACACCTTTTTAAAACGCAAATATTCCCTAATTTAGATAATGGTAAATTTGACATTTATACATTGGAAAAAGAGTTTTTTGAACCATTAATTCATTGTATTGGTGCATTAAGGCATAAACATTATATAATGAATTTTGCTAATGAAGTTGCAAAAGGCCCTAGTATAATTAAAGGAATAAAAATGCAGAAGGAATACCTAAAAGTTAATATTAAAACTATTGCATCAAGATATGAAGAACAATTGACTGATATTAAAAAAGTAAAATTGTATTTTTAATAAAATGAAAAATCTTATTCAGAATAACTTTCCATTAAGACACTTTGTGAAACTTCAGCCTATTGGTATTTCAGCAACTTTCCACTTTCCTTTTTCATTATCTTTAGGAATATGCGGAGCAATATCAGAAGTTTTTCTAATATGAAGCGAAGGGGGGTCTGGTTGTAGATTCCAAATATGAAAAACATATGCATCACCAACTTCCATTGCTTGTTCCCATTCATTCCTTGTTAAATAAAATCTTAACGGTGATGCTATTGTTGATTTTACTTCAATAAGTTTATTAATAAGTCCAAATTCACCTTTTTCATATGAAAGTACATCATATCCTGCCGTATTATCTTCAACTGCAGTCCATATAGGTTCGACATTGATGCCTTCTGCAATTAATCTTTGTCGTTCATAGTATAAACTTAACTCCTCAGCCTTTCTTGCTCTCTCTAATTTTATTCTATCTGATTCAAGTCGAACATGGCTTGAAACATGATCCCACCACATAATATCATTATTCGTTGCAGGTTGATTTAATAATTGGGCTTGTCTAAATAGACTTCTTATATCACGAAATTCATCATTACTGAGTTTTTTAATAAATCTTCCTCTACCTAGAGTTATTAGCTTAGCCCATCCAGGTACTTTTTGAATTATTAGTGCTGAAATACAATCTCTATAAAAGTTTTCCCCTCCAAATGAAACATCTTTATCAACTATTTTATGTAAATAAATTGCTGCATCAAAATCTAATGCGTTGGCCATTGTATCAACTGATATTAATAATTTGCATATTTCTTCAATGCTCAACATTCTATTAATTGAATGTTCTCTTCTAATTAATCTTAGAGCTTCAAACGAAGCCATTGAAAACAATCTTTCGAAAGAAATTTCACTCAAAATTCATAATTATTCGTATCCTCTGTACGACCTTCTAATTCAGAAACAAGATCAATCAAATCCTGCATGTCAATATCATAATCAATAGGATCATCTGCAGATTCTTCGTCCAGTACAATTTCATGTAAGTCTGGGTCATCCAATAATTGACGAAGATTCTCTATCTTAAGTTGTAATCTTCTACTTACTGATAAATCCACACTTCCTATTCCCATAGGAGCTTTTGTTCTATAAATATGGATATTTGTAACGGTTTCTGGCTTCAAACCAAGCCTATGAATTCGATCAATGGATTGCAAATAATGTGTAGCAACATAGCTTCTGTCAAGATATATTGCTTCGTGACAAACTTCATGTAAACTAATTCCTTCCCCAGCAGCAGCTGGATTAGCAATCATTACCATACAAGCACTATCTTGATGAAATCTATGTAATTTGCCTTCTCTAGTTTGCAAATCAAAATCATTGCCAGAAGGGATTGCCCCGTAAAGTGTCACGGGATTTAAATCTGCAAGTATAGTCTCCAAATCAAGAATAGTGCCTGTGAATATTGTCCAAATGACCACTTTTCTCCCTTGTTTAGCAAGGTTACGTGCATGAGCTGCAACTATTCGCATTTTTTCTGACACCCCTTCCTCTATTACCTTATCTATTATTCCTGAGGCTACTGTAATATCATCCTTAATAATACCTTGTAATGCCAATGTTGGGTTAACAGATAATTGTAATAAACGCATTACACTCTTTCTTGCACCTAAATAATCTGGATTTTTACCTTTATTATTGATTGCTTTGGACAACTGTCTCAAGGTTTCATCTTTTACCACAGAGTATAATGCAAGTTGCCCTGGGGACATTTCAACATTATAAAAATACCTATTTGCTTTAGGAAGGCCTAATTCTTTCTTGGTCGTTCTAACGTATCTTTGACCTAATACAGTTCTAGGAGTTACTCCTCTAATAATTTGTAAATCTAATCCAGACCCAGGCCATAAAAATCTTAGTTGTGAAGCAATATCATTCGCTTCTTGAGGCATTGGAGTACCTGACAAAATATCTCTTCGAATTGGAAGTGAAGAAATGTTAATGAGAAATGCACCTCGCTGTGAAGCCAGTCCTGCTTTCATTCTATGAGATTCATCTAGGACCAAATGTACAGATTGGCTTGCCATATAAGATGAAATTGTGCCTTGTTGCCGAACCAATAAGTCATAAGACATCAAAAACCTCTTTGCACCGCTTTTCAATAATTTTTCTGTTTCAATTTCACTTGAATCTAATATTGTAAATTGTTCCGAATTATTTTCTGGGGCTTCCTGAATCATACATTCATTAATTATTCCCTTCCAGGCGGGAAAAGCAGCTTTAGGTGCTACAACAAACAGATGTTGATTCTCTTTCTTTGTTAAAAGATGAACTGCAAGTGTAACGGTAGTCTTCCCTGCTCCTGGAACAGAAAAGTTTGCTCCATTAGACAATGAAATTAGACGTTGTACATCTCTTAATTGAAACTTCCGAAGTCTTCTTTTAAAGCCAAGTTTTTCAAGTTTATCTTCAATTTCATTTTCATTAAGTGAAATTGTTAAAGTTTCTTTTGAGGTTCTTGTCTCTAGAATTTCAGAAATAAATAGTTTAATTCTGTCTTTTGCTTCTCCCTCAGGTACAAATTTAAAATTATGAGAGTGTTGAAATGACTTAGAACCAAGTTCTCTTATCATGTCTAAGATATTCGGCCAAGCAGTTTCTATATATTTTTCCGTAACAATCGTATCAGGGAAATTAATGAATCTTGTATTCAATCTCTCCCAGATAGGAGAATTGCTATTAAATTCTCCTTTAATTAATTTTCCGGTCAATCGAATTCTGTCAAATTCAATTTTAATAATTGCTGGGCTATTTTCCATTTAATTTGTTTTCTCAATACCTCCAGTAATTTTCAAAAGGGAGTCAGACAATTTATTTGAAATATTAACGATAGATTCTAATTGCTTTTGAATTGCTTTATATGTATTGGCATTTGCTTTCGTAATATCGACTGATTTTAATTTTGAGTGTGCTTGGTTTATAGCTATTAGAGCAGCTTCACCAGATTTCTGTCCTTTTGCAGATTCAATTGCATCAATCGAAGCATTAATCAATGATTTAACGGCATCTTCATTTGATTGATCTTTGATAATTTCAATAATTTTTTCATAAGTTGGTTCAGATTCTTCTAATTCGATACTTATTTCATATTCTTCTTTGTTAGAATCATCAGTAACATCTTCCGTACTAATTCCCATATTATTAGCGAATCGATCAAGAACGTCTTCCGCTAAATTTCCAAATGCAGAATTAAATGCATATATTCTAGATGGGAGTTTTGCTCTATTTTCAAAAAGTGACCATGCAATGTATCGACTGGCATTTCCAAGCTGATTTGATTTTCCATCCAAACTTTTTGGCAAATCCTTAAAAAACTGCTCTGCATCTTCCTTTACTTTATTATATTCCCCTTCTGATTTTACCCATTCCTTCAAGTAAAGATCTGCCTCAGCTAACGCCAATAAAGTGTTTTTTATATCTTTTTCAGATCTATTTAATCTTTCTGCTACATTCATTGTTGATTTATGTAATTGGACTTGTGATTTTACTAACTGGGCATCACCGATCCAATCATAATCTAATTTAGTCTCACGCTGGCCTTGCAAGCTTGCTTCAATATCAATAATTTCAGACTCTGTTGCATCTTTAGGTAAGACCATTAAGTCAACATGACTAAAATTTGTTGCGTCACTGCTATTTTCATTGTATAGTTCCCTCATTGCAGCCAAGCGTCTATTACCATTTACCATAACACCAAATGAGGTGATCAATAACGGCTCCCTTTGCTTTTCCTTTCTTAAAACATCAATTACGGGAACAATTGATCCTTCTTTACCTTTTTTAGCTAGGCGGCTTAATATATTATGTTGAATAAGTTGAACACTTTCCTTTTCTTGACCTTTTTTGAATAAATCAACTTCAACATTTTCTTTCGCTATAAATTCCCTTTGATCAGTAAATGTTCTGAAGTTGGCTAATCTATATATTGGCACATCGATTGATATTCTTATTAATGGTAGAGGTGTTTTAGTACCTCTAAAATAGTAAAAATCTTCACTTTTAGTGCTAGATTCAATTGCTCGTTGAATAATTAATTCTCTTTCTGCTGGAGATTTTATTAATATATTATATGTTGTCATAGTCTACTTTTATTCGAAAGCAATTAAATAAATTGGTACTGTAATTATTTTATTGAAAACAGTGAGTTCATTTTGGATACGTTCAAAATTTGCAATATTACTTCCTAAAATACTTGCACAAGACTTTGTTGGCATAGCTAAAGCTGCACCCTCAATTTTTCCTGATAAATATAAATATTGTAGTTTAAGTAAATCATATGGTGCTCGACTGATATTTCCCGTTTGAAGTTGAAATGCCAAATCATCTTTTAATGCGAATACTGTTAATCCAAGTTCTTGATTTATCTTAACATCAAGCGCCCATCCTTCATCTTGAAATTCCTGAGTTACATGTTTCCGTAAAAGGGGGGTACATTTTGGTTTAATTTTAATTGCAGGGGCCTCGAATACATCAGTAATCCATTCAGAAAGATCCCTCTCTTCCCAAATTATATTGCCTTTATGGTGTTCAGATGTAAATGCTAGTTTCATTGTACTTGTTTTATTGGAGGTTCATAAATAGGTTTATTCATAGGTCTAGTTCTTAGAGTGCCATTGCTAAGTTGTTCAATTCTATCAATAGCTATATCAATATATTCTGGAGTTATATCACATCCATATGCATTTCGATTGTGTTTGAGTGCTGCAATTGCAGAAGAACCAACGCCTAAATAAGGATCTAAAACATTGTCACCTGGATTAGTTAATCCAAGAACTAGTCTTTCTACCAAAGCTACAGGAAATTGGCAAGGATGTGCAAGCTTTTCAACATGATTTGCTTTAACATTAGGGATATCCCATATATCTGAAGGGTTTTTACCCATTGGATTACTAGATAGTTCTCCTTTATTGGGCCCTTTAAAATATTTTTTATTGGGATATTTTGATGGGATTCTAATTGGATCTAAATTAAATATATAATCATCTTCCTTTGTAAACCACAATATGGTTTCATGCCTTCCAGAAAATCGCCTTTGGCAGTGTAAGCCGTGGCCAAAGGACCATACTATTCTATTTCTCAATTTTAAACCATGATTTTTAAATAGATCGTAAAGTATAATATCTAATGGGAAAATTTCCCCATCATCAACGTGATTTCCAACCTGCCAACAAATTGAACCTTGAGGATGCAATAATCTCACAGCTTCAGCAATAGCAGCTGCTTGTTCCTCAATATACAAAGCTAAAGATGTTTTTTTCTTCTCATATTCCTTCCCAATATTATAGGGAGGAGAAGTAATAATTAAATGCATACTCTCCTTTTTAAGACCCCTCATAAATTCTAAATTATCAGTACATTCAATTACTGATTTTAGCTTAGGTTGTAGTTCTATAATTTTGCCTTTTTGTTCTTTTCGAGTCATAATTTAGAATACAAAGTTTGAATTTAAAGCTCTGGATAGATTCATTTCATGCATTTTTACAAAAATGCATGAAAATACCCTTAAAACAAACATCTACACCTGAAATCAATGCTAAACTTTTTGACAATTAAATAACAAATACTCGAAGAAATTATAATAATGTCCTTTTTAAAGGATATAATATTACATGACATACTCCCCGAGAGTCCCAAATCTATTTTTAGAACTTATATCCAGTATTCTTTTACCGCTTTCTTTCTCGAACTTAAATTCCCCGGCAATATCAATTTCATGCTCCCAATCTTTACCACCTTTGAATTGTCCGGATTTGGTTTTCTGGAGAATTAATATGAAAATCTGATCTGGATATTTTTCTCGCAAAGATTTGTAACTGGCAATATCGAGGCCAACGTGATTCACACTATCCATAAAGACTGCCTTATAATCATTCAGATCAACATCTTTTAAGTCCTTACTAAAGTATAGATTCTCACTAGGCTTTCCAATGGTTTTTTTGATGGTATTTTGAAGGGTCACACTTCCAAGCTCTTCAGAACTGATATAAATAGTATTCCCGATGTTTTCGGCTAGCCAGTTGGCAAAAGGAAGCAGAAAATAAGTTTTTCCTGCACCGGGCTGACCATGAAACATTGCATCAAAATTATTAGAAACAGAACCAAAGTATTTCCTGTAAGGCCCTAAATCCAGAATCACATATTCCTGATCAAGTAAATCAGATGCTTTTATAACTCCTGAAAGTGATGAAGCTTGGATAGGAGTATCTATAGGTTTGGGAGAAGTTTTTACAGGAATGTGTTCAACTTTACTTAATTGATCTTCAGGTTCAGAACTTACAGGCCCTTGATCCAGATCTGTAGGCAATTCTGAAAAGTCAGGTAAGTCTGATGGACTAAGGTTCAGTTCAGAAATACCTAATGAAACTGCTAATGGGTCAGCTTCTGGTTTTTTTTTTCACAATCACATCCAAGATGATCTGGTTTGTCAACTACTTTCAGATTGTTTTGAACTGCAAAATCTTCAGCCTCGTCAATTGTTGTAAAATTTTCATTTGCCCACTTCTGATTGGATTGGACTGCAACTAAAACATACTTTTTTCTATAGGTATCAATATAAACTTCATGATCTATTCCTGCAAGGTATTCAGTTCTTATTCTAACCTTTGCCTGACTTACAATATCTTTGCATTTTGTTTTAAATTCAGGGGTCAAATTAACATCAACTGTTTCCTGTCCAGTTTCTTTTAGCTGTTCACATGCACTTGACAGCTTACTGCTAATTTCATTTAGTAAAGTTTTATGGGTAAGGTAACTCTCGGAGGCAATTGCAGTACTGATGGAATTTGAAAGATTGACAAGGCTGCTTGTTTTAACCTTTTTCCCTTCCATTTTCAGGTATCGCTTAATGTGTTGCAATTCCAATGACAGTTTGCGAATAACTATGGCAGGTTTAGTCTCTTTTTTCTGTTTAACTTTTTTGGCTTTTGAATTAACGGTTGCTACTTTTGGTTTCTTAATTTCTGCTTTAATTTTCTTCTCAATTACTATATCCTGTAATTCAGGCAATTTTTTAAGTTCCTTTTTATTGTTTTTTGATACCTGTACTTTTGCTTTACTTGATTTTTGTATTTCAATTTGGAACTTGCTTTCCAATTTCTCAAACTCTACAGCAAACATTGCTTCCGGGTCAAGCAGATCCAATTCGTTTTCAATTAACGCTTCAGATTCGTCTTCAGTATAAAGCTTGAAAATTTCAACTGTATCTTGTTTGAACAAGTTCTCCGCCGTTTTTCTATCAATTATAGCCCACTTGAATCCATCACTGAAAGAGAATTTCTCTTTGATTTTGATGTTTTTCTTTTTCCCAGAATCATTGCTTTTGGTTTTATTGCTTTTAAGGTACATTTCCAAGAGTTTAAACTGATTCTCTATCACTTTTGAAAGTGTAGGACTTGCAACATCCCAATTGGAACCGTCCTTAGTTATTTTTTCGAGCA
This sequence comes from uncultured Chitinophaga sp., assembly GCA_964532475.1. Taxonomy (GTDB): domain Bacteria; phylum Bacteroidota; class Bacteroidia; order Flavobacteriales_D; family Crocinitomicaceae; genus M2408. The sequence goes on along the minus strand of CAZHLZ010000122.1, from coordinate 1,541 downwards.
TTGAATGCCCTTGAGATAAAGTAGGGGTTAAATTGCTGATTCCTACTTTTGAGATTTGCGTAAAATAATTTGATTTATCGATCATTGTGTATTGTATTATATGATTAGTATGTAAGTTCAAGTTCTTGCATTTGAATTAGAATCAGTGCTTCAGCTTCAAGTTCAAGCATTGCAAGATCATCTTCCTGAGTTGGTGTAATGACTGCTGCTGGAGTTACATGGAATATTTGTTTTTGTATTTGTGGTGTTATGCCCTTGGGAATTTCAATTGATTTTAACTGCTCTGAGCTTACCAGAACGTTTAATTTATGTGCTGACTGTAAATGTTCCAAAACGCTATCAATATTTCCTTCCTGACATGTTGCAACCATCAAATTTCCTTGAGTATTGAAATTATTGCCTTCGACAAGTTTAAGTAAATCCTGATCCATGAAAATGAATCCTCCCTGCTGTTTACTTCTTGGAACATTGATGGTGAAAATACCGTTAAATGTTCTCGCAAAAGAAACAACTGTATTGGTTTTAATAGGGTTTCTGCTTGAAGCATTTTGTTTGATGAAGTCTCTGGCCATAAATACTGGAACAGGTACTTCAATATTTGCTTTTCCACTAGAAGAACTTAGTTCAAAATTTGGAAGCCATTTATCAGGAAGGATATATCCTTTTGAAACTCCGCCACCCATAACCGTATAGTTAACTAGTTTGCCGTTGCTATAATCTTTCATGGTAAAAGTTTGAAGTAGATTTCCAGTTATTAGATATCGTTCCACCCTATTCTTGTTTGATTTGGCGCATAACTCTGTCCAATCTGCCAGATAATCTGCCTGTATGTCGTAGCTATTACCTTTGCACATGTCGAGCTGATCTCTGCCTTCATTAGCAAGATTTACATCGAAATGTCTGTTGGAATCACTTAGAGCGAAAGACAAGTAGATATTCCCTGGAGTGTAGGGATTTTCCTTTTTTAGGTTAATGTCGAATTCCAGAAAAATCGCCTTGGTATAACTTGCTCCAGATTCAAATGTAGCAGTTGGAAACAATACGGACTTTCCGGGCGTAAAAAATCGAATAGTTGAAAGAATGTAATTGATCTGATTATCATACTTATTAGTCTCAAGTTTTATTTTTTCTTGCAAACCGTTTTCAAGTGCAGATTTTCGATCTCTTAAGTAAGTTTGTTTTTCTGAATCAGTTTCCAGTTTTAAAAAACCTTTCTCAGAACTGATATTGGCAGTTTTCAATTGAAAATCCTTTTCAATTTCAACCTGAATCATTTCAGATTTTTTCGCAGCAAATGTTTCAATCTGACTGATGATCTGATCACAATACTCTCTTGAACTGTTAAAGCCCTCTATTGCCTTTGCAATGCGTTCTTTAACCTCAAACTGACTATATGGTTTAATCAAGTTATTAATCTCGACTTTTTCTAAAAATGAATGATTAGCAAAAACGGACTTACCCGGATTTGGATTTATAAAAACAGGAGTACTTTCAAGAACTGAAGCTTCAAAATTCTTGGTTTCCATTTCAAGGTCATATTT
>CAZHLZ010000121.1:0-9693 GCA_964532475.1 uncultured Chitinophaga sp. | reverse complement strand
TTTGTAAATCTCTTTGACTCAAAAGGAATAAAAGTAATTGAAAACCAAGTTACAAATTTGGAAGAAATAAAAATAAATACACAAAATTTATATCCTGGCATTTACTTATTAGAAATTGGAAAACAATACCATAAAGTAATGGTCGGAAACTAATCAATAATCAAGTCCTGAAAATCGTTTTTCGCATGATTACAGTTATAACGATGGAATAAAAAGTTGATAGCAGAATCAATGCAAGTAAAGAAATTATACTTGTTGACTTAGGATTTGTTTGAAACTCAATATTTTTTAGACCTTCCTTGTAGATTTCTTCTTTGGTTTTTGTCTCCAATTCTGTATTTAAACGTTTGAGTTTTGCTACTTTTTCGTTTGTTGATAAATCAGATTTTAGCTTTTCAACAAAAGGTTTTCTGATTTTTTGAATGTAAGCTGGATTGATGTTTGTGTAATAGAAATACATGAAAACCGAAACCAAAACAGCATAAGGAACTCCGCTTGTCATTCCTGCTTTAATATCACTCAATGCGTTTCCTTTGTTGCTTCCCTCCTTCTTTTTTTGCAAATACAATCCAAAAGAAATGGCAGAAATTAACAAAAACATATTGATTAGAATACTTGGAGTAAGATCCGTTGTTTCTGGTTGAATCAAATGAAACAAAACTTTAAAAATCATCCAAAGAATTGCTAAAAAAACTCCTACTTTTACGGTTATTCTCATGGTAATTATTGTATAAAAAAATAATTCACACCAATCGACATGAATTATTCCTTTTTAAATTTATATTTTATCTCTTTCCAAAATGGAATTGTTTAAAACCCGGTTTTAGAATTTAGTTTATTTGTTTCCTTTTGCGTAATCGGCCAAAAACTTCTCCAATCCTGAATCAGTTAATGGATGTTTTGCCAAAGCCATGATTGCGCTTAATGGACCAGTCATCACATCAGCACCAATTTCAGCACATTGAATAATATGTATTGGGTGACGAATCGATGCAGCTAAAATTTCAGTATCAAAACCATAATTATCAAAAATCAAACGAATTTGAGCAATTAAGTCAATTCCATTTGTTGAAACATCATCCAAACGTCCTACGAAAGGTGAAATATATGAAGCTCCAGCTTTGGCTGCTAATAATGCTTGTCCTGCAGAAAAAATCAAAGTACAATTCGTTCTAATTCCTTTAGAAGAAAAATATTTGATTGCCTTAATTCCTTCTGGAATCATTGGAACTTTTACAACGATATTTGGGTGTAATTCAGCTAACATCTCACCTTCTCTCACCATTCCTGCAAAATCAGTAGAAATTACTTCAGCACTTACATCTCCATCAACAATTTTACAAATATCAACGTAATGTTTTAAGATATTATCTGTTCCAGTTATTCCTTCTTTGGCCATTAAAGATGGATTCGTTGTTACTCCGTCTAAAATCCCTAAATCGTTTGCTTCTTTGATTTCTTGCAAATTGGCTGTATCAATGAAAAATTTCATGCTATATATTTTTAAAAAAAGTTCAATAAAAAAGGGGCAAGCTACTTTCATCGCACCGCTCAACTTCATACCTTTGCTACGTTCCCGTCCTGGAGGAGTCTGAAGGAGCTGGTCGTAAAAGACTTACCCCGTGCAAAATTAAGCATAATTTTAAATATATCAAGTAAAAGTTCGATTTTTGCTAATTTTTATTTGTAATTTTGCAAACTGATTAAATAAAATGATTCTATTTTTAAGTGATGTAGCAGGTTCTGAGGTTTTATTAATCTTGGTTTTTATATTGATATTTTTTGGTTCAAAAAGTATTCCTGGGATTGCTAGAACTTTTGGTAGAACAATTCGCCAAATCAAGGACGCATCTCAAGATTTGCAGGATGAAATTAGAAAATCTACCGCAGATATGAAAGGCGATTTGAATTTGAGTTCCTTGATAGAAGAAACTAGCAGAGACATTCAAAAGCCCTTTGAAGAATATGCAAGTGATTTGGATGAATCAATCAAGTATGATAGTAAAAACAACTATTTTGTAAACAAACAAGCTGAACTAGATGCGGCAAAAAATGAATCGCAACTAATTGAAAAAGCAACTGAAATTTCACCAGAAAAGGTGGAAACCATCAAAAAACCGCTTCCTGAAAATTTACCACTTGATCAGCAGGGAATAGAATAAGTACTGAGATTTTTTTTAATTAACTAGTCCTCTTTAATAAAAGGTGTAAAATCAGACCAATCTTCAATTCTGAAGGCTCGAATATCTCTAACAGAATTCTTAAACCATGGCGTAGCTTTCAATGCATTTATTGCTCTTAAGAGATTGGTCATATCATTCTTTGTTGACAAGTAAACGCTTCCTTGACCGCGATAATAATCAAACTTCTCCAAAATAGTTGCTATCTCAAAATAAGCATTATTGTAGGGATCACCATAATTCTGCTTCAAATCAGAAATCAGCATATCAAAACTTATTGCAAACATTATTTAACTTTAACAAAGTACTTTTTCTCACCAAAAAAAATTCTTCCTTGATTGTCTTTGATTGCGATTTCATCTCCAAGAAATGGATTTTTAAAGATTTTAATTATTACTCCTTCAATCCAATCTTCAAAGCCGCTAAGAATGGGACTCACCTTAGCTATTTCTTTTACTTTAAAATTGTCGTTATCCATATTTACGAGTTTGTTAAGCAAAGTTATGACTTAATTTTGAAAAAATCAAATCAAGCTTGATTTTAAAAACAGAAATTTTTATTTTAACTCTAAAAACCTGAGTTCGACTACTAAAATTGGATTGACTGCGTCTCTGCGGTGCGGTCAGACCGCTAATAAATAATAAGTTAAGAGTAATACACTTGAAAATGCATCAGGATTTATTTAAATTGCATTAGGGGTTTTGTTGTTGTTTATCAATGATATAATGTTGCGCTTTGAATAAAAATCAGTTATTCTTCGTTGCTCACTCTCAATTTAGCCCGCTAAATTTTCGAGTGAACGCCTTTTCTAACAGATTTTTATGTCAATCTGAATTTCAATTTTATAATCGAACTCAGGTTAAAACTCTTATTTTATATCCCCAACTTCTTCTTATATTTCAAGTATAAATCCGTTTGTGGGTTTGTTACTTCCAAAAATGAACCATTAATTAAAATTAGCGTCACATCATTTGTACGCATATCCAAGGCATTTCCTTTGGAAACAAATAAAGTGGCATTTTTCCCCACTTCAATAGAGCCATATTGTTTTTCGATTCCCATTATTTCGCAAGGAGAAAGCGTAATTGACTTTAATGCTTCTTCACTAGGTAAACCATAAGCAATTGCTGTTCCAGCCAAAAACGGGATGTTTCGAGCATTCATCCCTTCCATATCTCCTTCATTTTGAAGACAAAACTTAACACCTGCTTTGTGCAATAAAAACGGTAACTGATAAGGTAAATCGATTGGATCATCCTCATTTTGAGGCAGAGAGTGCAGTTTTGCAAGCATAATCGGAATATTTGCATCCTTAATCCGATCAGCAATCAAGTAAGACTCATACCCTCCAATAATCACAGGAAATTTGATCCCTAACTTTTTTGAAAACTCAATAATATCTAGCAACTGTTGAATGTCATTTGCATGAAAATAAAGTCTTTTTGTTCCCGTAAAAAGTTCTCTCATGGCCTGAAAACGAATATCTAATTCATGTTTATCTGGATTTTCAGCATAAATTTTTGCAGCTTCAAAGAATTGATTCAATTTACGTTTATTTTCCTCATATTTTTCGTTTCGTTTGATTTCTTTAGAACCGGACCTCCAATCTCCATATTGGATACTAGAAGGCCAATTCAAATGGATTCCATCATCCGCCTTAATTACAGCATCCTCCCAGTTCCAACCCGCCAAATGCATGACCGACGAACTACCTGGAATTGTTCCATTTTTAGGCGTTGTTTGAGTAATCAACACGCCATTTGTTCGCACCGTTGAAATTACTTTTGATTCTACATTAAAGGCAATTAAGGCACGAATATGCGGATTCAAATCGCCTACTTCACTAAAATCATTTGTTGCTCTAACAGATTCAATTTCTGTTAATCCTAAGGTTGAATTTGGCGCAACTATCCCTGGATAAACTAATTTTCCTTGTAAATCGATGATGGTATCCCATTCATTTTTTCTTACGGTATATGCCAAAGAGTTTTTAATGAAGGTAATTTTTCCAGTATTGATTCCTATTGCAGCATTGTTTACAATTTCACCATTACCAACATGTAAATGACCGTTTAAGAGTAAAATCCTTTCTTTATTTTGCCCAAAAAATTGATTTGACACTAAAATAGCTGCAAGTGCAATTATTATCTTAAAATTCATGATTCAAAATTTAATATTCAATCTTAATGTTCATTTACCCCGTCATTTCCTTCTTCTCCAAAAGTACTACAATGAAAATGTTTGTCTTTTTTCTTAATAAAAGCCTTCGTTTCATTTCCTTTTTTACCACTTTCACTCATTTTTGTCAAAATTCGAGCTTTTTCCTCTTGATTCCTTTTTCTCAACAACAAATCTTCGCTTTTTTCAAAAAGAATTTCACCGTCAATAATTGTCATTTCCACTTGCGCATTAATACTTAGGGGATTATCGGACCAAAGCACTAAATCAGCATCTTTTCCAGCTTTCAAACTACCTAGCCGATCATCAAGGTGAAGTAATTTAGCAGGATTAAGCGTTACCATTTTCCATGCTTCTTCTTCCGTTGCTCCTCCATATTTCACAGTTTTTGCAGCTTCTTGATTTAAGCGACGTCCCATTTCAGCATCATCAGAATTGATTGCTGTAACAATCCCTATTTTGGAAAGCATGGCTGCATTCTGAGGAATGGCGTCATAAACTTCATATTTATATGCCCACCAATCGGAAAAAGTCGATGCTCCAGCACCGTGATTTTTCATTTTATCAGCAATTTTATACCCTTCTAAGATATGTGTAAATGTATTTAATTTAAAATTCATAGAATCAGCCAAATGCATCAACATATTGATTTCAGATTGAATGTAGGAATGGCAGGTAATAAACCTTTCAGATTTTAAAATCTCCAACAACACCTCTAATTCTAAATCTTTTCTATAATTGATTTGAATTGCTTTTTCCTTTTCATATTTTTTTGCTCGTTCAAATGCATTATACATTATTTGCTCCACTCCCATTCTTGTTTGAGGAAAACGGATTGTATTAAAATCGCCCCAATTTGCTTGCTTCACGTTTTCACCCAAAGCAAATTTTATGAATTTTGGAGCATTTGGAATCAGCATTTCTTCTGGTGTGTGCCCCCATTTCAATTTTATTAACGCCGATTGACCACCAATTGGATTCGCGGAACCATGAAGTAATTGAGAAGTAGTAACTCCACCTGCAAGTTGACGGTAAATATCTATGTCATCGGAGTTTACAACATCAGCGATACTTACTTCTGCCGAAATTGCTTGACCACCTTCATTTACACCTTTACTGATTGCAATGTGTGAATGTTCATCAATAATTCCATTGGTTAAATGTTTCCCAAATCCATTAATAATTTTTGCATTTTTCGGTGCAACATAATTTCCTTTTCCAACAAATTTAATTTTACCATTTTCAACAACAACTGTTCCATCTTCAACTCTACCCTCTTTTTCATTTGTCCATAGGGTAACATGTTCAATTATCAAATTTTGTTGTTGTGGCTTTTCTTCAAATCCATAGGACATATTTGGATACCAAATCGGAAATTCAATACTTTTTTCTTGCTCTTTATCCGTTTTTTTCTTTTCCTTCTCACCTTCTTCATTTCGAATTGCACTCCACTTAACCCATCTGCCATCAGCTAATACAGCATCACCCTCAAATATTCCAAATTTGGCATTCACTTTGGCATGTAAACTAACATTTCCTTCCCATTTTAAATCATCAGAGTTGAATTGTAAAGTAACATCATTTCCAGTTAAATTCAAGTAACAAGGAATTTCTAAGCTATCTTTTTTAACTTCATTAGTTGGCTTTTTCTTTCTAGACTTTTTGCTTAGTTTTGCATTACCATCACTTGTATTTCTTTTCTTTAGAATTGCTTGTGGCTTTTCTTTCGTTCCAGTAATTTTTAAACTTAAATATTCTTCATCCACTACAATGTTGTAATTTCCGCGGATATCGACAATTTGAGTAGTTTGATGAACCAATTGTTGGCCTAAATTCCAAGATTCTAACAATTGTGCCTCTTGCTCAAAAGGATTGGAATCATAGACAGAAAACGAAGCTTTTTTTCCTGATTCTAAACTTCCGAAAATCGAATCAATTCCCAGAAATTTCGCCGGATTAAGCGTCAATGCTTTTAAGGCATCTTCTTCACTCAAACCATTTTCGATGGCAGTTTGAATATTTTTCCAGAAATTAGAAGGATTTGAGCCAGTTGAAGTAAATGCAATTTCCACTTGATTTTTCACCAAGACAGCTGGATTGGCAGGGGCTAATTCCCAATGTTTTAAATCACTTAATGGAATTTGTTTAGCAACGTAAGGATCTTTTACATCATAGGCCACAGGGAAATTGATTGGTAAAATTACTTTTGCGTTTATTTTTTTTAAATCTTCCGCAATTGCATATTCATTTCCCGAGCCAAGGTAAATAAAATCAAGACTAAACTCATTTGCAATTTTATGAGCTCTTAAAATCTCTAAATTTTCACTTGTTTGAAAAATGATTGGATTTTTTATTTGCTTACTTAATTCATCCAATGAAAGATTATTCTCTTTTTTTTCTGCACCTTGATACCATTTTTGGTCATACAAAGCTTGTCTCAATAAGGCAATACTTCCCATTTGAGAAGAGGGATACGTTTGATTTGAAACACCCTTTTTGAATGAAAAATGAGCAAGAGCCTCTGCATCAATTAGGTTTTTAGTGTAGGAAGAATTTTTGTCTAATGCAAAAATCACACTGGTGCCTTGACAAATTCCATCATCTTGATGTGTAGAAACCACACCAAATCCCATTTTGTGGTAATCTTCTACCGCTTTTTCGTCGTAAGAAAATAAACTTGCAGCTTTAATTTCTGGATGGATTGCCTCATTCCAGTAATAAGGACCTTGTTTTGAAGTTTCAATTTGCGGGAAAAATGATTCATTTCCCTTTGCTTTTGGAATACCAAAACTCGAATTAGTTTCAATAAATGCTGGTAAAATTGTTTTTCCTTGAAAGTCTAATACCAAAGCGTCACTTGGAATTCTTACTAAAGTACCAACTTCAACGATTTCATCATTTTTTAATAAAATGATCCCATTTTCGATGGTTTTGCTAGGTGAAACAAAAATCCGTGCATTTTTTATGGCAATAAAATTCGGTTTCGATTCCTTTATTCCATTTAATGGATTGATTTCTTGAGAAATAGTATATGTAGATAGTAAAATAAAAACTAGTCTTAGTAACTTCATTTTAGTAATTTAAAAGCGTAAATCTAAATATTTTTTTTCTAATTCTGTTTATTTTAGCTAGGATTCGCTATTTTTGTACAAAAAACATAAACATGCACGAAATATTAGTACGTTCACATTCAGGCTTAAGATGGGTAGCTTTAATTTTATTACTTGTCGCAATTTTCAACGCTATTGCAAGCAGATCGAAAGGACAATACCTTAAAAAAGACAAAATGATTAATTTGTTTGCGATGGTATTTTTACATGTTCAACTATTACTAGGATTGATATTGTATTTCACGAGTCCAAAAGTAACATTTGCTGCGGGTTGGATGAAAGTTGCACCTGCAAGATTTTTCGGATTGGAACACATTGCTTTAATGATATTGGCCATCGTTTTGGTTACGATTGGAAGAAAAAAAGCAGAAAAGGAAACAAATCCTGCAAAAAAGCACAACAAAATTATCTTGTGGTACGTAATAGGATTAATTCTAATTTTTGCTTCCATTCCTTGGCCATTTAGAGCAAATCTAGGAGTAACGACATGGTTCTAAGAAAAATAGTTGTTTTTGGTTTTATTTTGCAACTTGTTTCCTGCTCAGGAAGTAAGTCAGAAAATTACCAAGAGGAGGAAGAAATTGTTGTTGATGCTAAATCCTTGTATGTGATTCATTGCGAATCTTGTCATGGTTTAGACGGAAAAAAAGGAACCTCTGGCGCTGCTGATTTAAGTATCAGTACATTGGAAGACAAACAAATTTTATCCGTCATCGAGAATGGGAACAACAAAGGGATGATGCCTTACAAGGAACTTATTACAAAAAAAGAAGAACGCTTATCTTTAGTCGATTACGTTAAAACACTAAGGAAATAGAACGCAAAAAAGCAAATTAATTCAAAATAAATGCAAGAAGGTCACGTTACAGTTGATGCCACGGAGGAAAGTTGTGTGTTGGTGGGAGTTATCACATCTGATGTTAGTGAAGAGCAAGCAAATGAATATTTGGATGAATTGGAATTTCTAGCTTTAACGGCTGGAGCAATCAACCAGAAAAAATTCTTACAAAAAATGCCAATTCCAAATCCTAAAACCTTTGTTGGGAAAGGAAAATTGGAAGAAATCAGAGATTATATCAAAGCTAAAGATGTTGAGATTGTCATTTTTGACGATGAATTGGCACCTTCGCAATTAAGAAATATTGAACGAGTTTTGGAATGTAAGGTCTTGGATCGAAATATCTTAATCCTGGATATTTTTGCGTCAAGAGCGCGAACTTCTCACGCCAAAACACAAGTGGAATTAGCACAATTGCAATACATGTTGCCGCGCTTAACTCACCTTTGGACTCACCTTGAGCGTCAAAAAGGAGGAATTGGGATGCGTGGACCTGGAGAATCACAGATTGAATCAGATAGACGTGTTATTCAAAGTAGAATTGCTTTGATGAAAGAAAAATTGAAGGAAATTGATAAACAAATGTCTGTACAACGCGGAAATCGAGGTGATTTGGTGCGTGTTTCCTTGGTTGGTTACACCAATGTTGGAAAAAGTACTTTGATGAATTTATTGAGTAAATCCGATGTTTTTGCAGAAAATAAATTATTTGCTACTTTAGACACAACAGTGCGAAAAGTTGTCATTGAAAATTTACCATTTTTGTTGACTGATACAGTTGGATTTATTCGAAAATTGCCACACCAACTGGTTGAATCATTTAAATCGACTTTAGATGAAGTTAGAGAAGCTGATTTATTGATTCATGTATTAGATATTTCACACAAAAATTTTGAAGACCATTATCAGGTTGTAAATCAAACACTTGCTGAAATAACTCAAACGGATTCAAAAGCAACAAAAATTGAGAAACCAATCATTTTAGTATTTAATAAAATAGATGCATATACATTTGATGAGGACAATCCGGATGAAATCAGTTTAAGTGATTTGAAAAAAACCTGGATGTCAAAAATGAACAATTCCAATGTAATTTCTCAATGCGTTTTTATTTCAGCACAAAATAAAGATAATATAGAAGAATTGAAAGCTGTGATCTACGAAGAAGTTAAGAAAATCTTTCAAATCCGTTATCCTTACCACCACTTTTTGTTTTAAACAGTTTCTGCTGAAAAAGTGCTAAATAGCGTCTGCTGAAAAACAACAAAATACTGATTATCATAATATTAAACCACTTAATTCTGATATAGGTGCAAGGTTTTTGAGAGTAAATAGGGTCTGCTGAAAAACAACAAATAATTAATTTTCAGTATTTTAAGTGCAGGAA
>CAZHLZ010000120.1:0-9753 GCA_964532475.1 uncultured Chitinophaga sp. | reverse complement strand
CTTCCAAGAAAACACTTCAAATCTGAATCATTTATGACTTTTTCAGCAAACCCTAAATAAAGAGGAAACTTTTCCTTTTTAAAAAGCACTAAAAATGAATAAATTAATAATTATCCTTATTGCAATTGGTTTCTTTTCTTGCAATAGTTCAAAAAAATCAGAAGAACTTGCAAAAGCTGAATTAGCAAAAAAAGAACTCGAAAATGAGCTTAAACTGCAGCAAAATGACATCGACTCATTAGAATTAGCCAATGAGGCGGCAGTTGTTCCAATTCAAAATAGTACAACGAATAACAATAACTATAGTCAAACAGCTGATACTGAATCAGAACCCGAAGCAAGAAAAAAAATGAATAACAAAACCAAAGGTGCATTAATTGGTGCTGGTTCAGGAATTGTGGCAGGGGCGGCTACTGGAGCAGCAGTAAGTAAAAAGAAAGGTAAAGGTGCTGTTGTTGGTGGATTAATTGGTGGTGCTGTAGGCACTGGAGTTGGATATGGAATTGGCGCAAAAAAAGATAATGAAGCTGCTCCAATTAAGTAGTGAAAATTATTTTCTTTAGAATTATACTTGAGGGGAATGAAATTAGTTTGACGTATTTACTTCAAAATAGTAACATTCCCCTTAATCAATTCAGTATTTCCTCCAACGCAAGTTACTTCCAAGTAATAATCAAATACATCAGGATCTAATTTTCTACCTTTATAAGTTCCATCCCAACCAATAGCCGGATCTTGAGATTCAAAAACCAATTCTCCCCAACGATTGTAAACTCTCAGAAGCATTTTAGTAATTTGTAATCCTCGAACATAAAATATCTCATTTTTATTTTTATCATTCGGAGAAAAGGCATTTGGAACAAAAACATAAGGTGGCTTGCATTCGTCTGTAACACAAGTAATTGTAACAGTATCTGTGGCAACGCAAATTCCGTCACTAATTTGGACTAAAAAAGTGGTAGTTTCATTCACGGTTGCCAATGTACTTTGCTCATTCGGACTTTGTAAGCCTTCGGTCGGTGTCCAAGAATATTGAAAATTCCCATTCGGAGTTGCACTTAAAGTCGTTTCGCCACCACTAATAATTACATTTTCATTTGCAGAGGCAACAACATTTCCAGCAAAAACTGGACTAACATCAATTAAAATTGAATCAGTAAAACTACAATTGTTTGCCGTTGTAACATCAACATACAAATAGGCAGAATTACTAGTCACCGCTTGCACCGAACTTGGCGAAAGTTGTGTTTCAATTAACTCAGGTGGGTACCAAGAATAAGTGTAGGGAAAAGAGCTGTTATTTACTGCATTTACTGAAAAATCTTCGTTCTGACATACTTTTCCACTTCCAATTAAATCTAATCCCGAACTCACAAGTGAAACCGTGACACTATCAATGACTGAGCAACCAAAATTATACAATTTTACATAAAATTTTTGCACTTGATTCTGTGGAGTGAAGGAATATGTTGAATCGCTTAAACTCAAATTTAAGGTATCTGAAAAATCAATGTTACTTGACCAAATAAATTGATCAGCAATACCAAAGCCTGAGGCAAAAAGTTCAATTTCATTTGCAGCACACAAAATAGTATCGTTAGAAACGAAGTGATTAAATGGATTTCCTACAGAAATTAATACTTTCGCCGTATCCGTTAATAAGCAAATACTGTCTTTAGTAATTAATGTTACTTCATAGAAACCAGGTACTGTAAAGGTTTTTGTTGGATTAAAAATTACCGAAGTGGTATCTCCATTACCTAAATCCCAAAAATAAGTATCAGAGGAAGATGAATTATTTTCAAAAACTACCGTCAATGGTGCACAGCCAATTTCTTCACTTACGGTAAATTTAGCGTCCAAAACTAACTGAAAATCAAATTTAAACACCAAATTATTACAATTTGAACTCAAATTTTGATTTGACCAGGCAAGTTGAGAGGTTGGGAAATCACTATTTCCGCCACAACCGCCACAAACAGATTGATAAACTATTCCGCTTTTATCAAATCTTGAAGTCCCTCCATCTACGTGTTCTTGAGCATTATTCCCCCCTAAATAACTGGCATACTTCAAACTTGAAAAGCTTCGTTCAATCACCATCAAATAAAAATCAAAGCCATTAGGTGAGATAGCTTGAAAAGCGTCTGCAGAAATAGGCATCCCATTCAAGGATGTTCCCTGTAAAATATTTGCTCCCCAACCAGAAACGTAAATATTTCCACAAATATCCACCAAAAATGCAGATGGAGAAATATTTATTAAACCATTACCATTTCCAAAAACGGTTGAATTTTCAACAACAGAAAGGTTTTCATCTATTTTTGCTATAAACTGGGCACTATTTGGATTGGAAAAGTTTGCATTAATTACTGGGAATTGCCCCCCGACAGATTGACCGAGCAAAAATATTTTATCATTTCTGTCAATTTCCACGAAAAAAACTTGATCGTAATTTGGACTGCCAACATAAGACATTTTCAACAATACCAAGCCATTTGAATTTAATTTACCCACAAAGCCATCTGCATTTCCACCATTGTAAACTGCCTGGTAAGAATTACTTGTTTGTGGAAGATTTTGAGATGAAGTTCCTCCTGCAAATACCATATTGTAAGAAGAATCAATTTTTATTGAATAACAGGCATCGTTATCACTGCCACCGATATATGACGAAAATACCAAACCAGACAAATTGTGATTTAATTTAAAAATAACACCATCTTGTTTGCCTGCATTTGAAAGTTGAAAAGGATTGAATGTTGGGAAATTTGTAGAACGAGTGCATGACGCAATGATGCAATTATTTAGTGAATCTAACATGATTTCTCCTCGAAATTGATCTCCATAATTGGTGGTGAGGGAATCATAATAAATGACGCCTTGGTAATTTCCTATTCTTCCAAATTCTGAATAGTTTACCCCATCATTATCACTTCCACCAATGTAGGTAGATCCAATCAAATTTTGTCCATTTGAACTTATTTTTGACACAAAAATATCCGTTCCTTGACTTCCGAAATTTGACCCATTAAATGCAACCGACAAAAATTGTCCACCACCATGTGTATTTTGAAAACCATTCTGAATTGGAAAATCTGTACTTGAAGTGGCCCCATATACAAAGACATTATTTTGTTTATCACAAATCAAACTATGAGCAGTCTCTGTTCCTTGAGTATCATCTCCTCCTCCTAAAAAGGTAGTCCAAATCATTGTTGTTCCATCGGAGGAATATTTTGAAACAAAGACATCTGTTGTTATAGAATTAGCAACATTTGTGACCGTAAAATTAGAATTGATATCAAATGCATTATCGTCAGGGGTGGGATAACTATTACCATAAATTGTCCCAGCTGAATAGGCAGTACCGTCGTGACCATAAGTTGCTGTCATCCCAAAATTGTCGGTTACAGAACCAGAATAGGTAGCAAATACCAATACAGGATCGATAATTAATTCAAAATCAGGATTGTATTTTGATAATTTAAATCGAACTAGTTTATCTTTTACCTCAAATTCGCAAGGAATTTCAATAATTTTTCCATTTATTATTTGATAGGAATAAGGTTTATTTTCTTGAATAATTCCGTTCTTTGTTTCAATAATTAAATTTCCTTTTTTGTTCACTTGAATTTTTTGTTGACCTTCATACCCAAGTTGAATTAAATCAGCAGAGACATTGGGTTTTAAGTGAAATTCATATTTCAAAACTCCTTCTTGCTCAATTAATTTTAAATCAATCCCATTGTATAAATTATTCAATTTTGCTTCGGAATAGGTTTTCACTTCACTCACCCATTTTGATTTATCATTTCCATGAAAATAATTGTAGTAAAAATCAGAAGCAGCACTTTTTTCTGTAGATTCGATTTTATTGGAACCTAAAAAATTCAAATGCACCACATCTTGCTTATATTCAAAGGCATTTCCTTTAAACTCAGAATTTGCATGTGCCTTCTGAATGTTGGAATAATCTACTAAATGAAATAAAATTTTATGCTGCTGCACCCATAGATTTCCACCTTGAAATTGACTTTTAAACAAAATTTCATCCTTCCACTGTCCTTTATTCTCAATAAAAGCATGATGAATAGAATGTTTGTGTTCAATTTCTTGCGAAAAAACAAAAGCAAAAGGAAGTGCAAAAAGAAGTAAAAGTATTTTCATTTTTGTCAATCAAATTTCAAGAACAAATAGTAAATTTGTATAAAAATAAGAAAAATTTCAAATCAAGAATCAAAAGCAATGAATTTTAATAAAATTACATCCAAAGATATTTCATTTTTCGAATCAAACTTCCCAAATTGTTGCTTCTACGACAAAGAATCAATCGAGAAATATGGTCATGACGAAACCGAAGATTTGAATTTTTCTCCTGAACTTGTTTTAAAACCTGAAAATACACAAGCCGTTTCTGAAATATTAAAGTACTGCTACGAACATAACATTTGTGTGACACCCGCTGGAGCTCGAACAGGTTTAAGCGGAGGAATGCTTCCAATTCACGGAGGAATTTTAATGTCCATGGAAAAATTCAATAAAATTTTGGAAATTGACGAAAAAAATCATCAAGTAATTACCGAACCTGGAGTAATTACTCAAGCTTTACAAGATGCTGTAAAAGAAAAAGGATTGATGTATCCGCCTGATCCAGCAAGCAAGGGAAGTTGTTTCATTGGCGGAAATGTTTCAGAAAATTCTGGTGGACCAAAGGCAGTAAAATATGGAGTAACAAAGGATTATGTGTTGAACCTAGAAATTGTTTTACCAAATGGTGAAATTATGTGGACAGGTGCAAATGTTATTAAAAACGCAACTGGCTACAATTTAACGCAATTAATCACAGGAAGTGAGGGAACATTAGCAGTAATCACAAAAGTTGTTTTGCGTTTGATTCCGCATCCGACACAAGATTTATTATTGTTGGTTCCTTTTTATGATGCTCAAAAAGCTTGTGAGGCGGTCGCTAAAATTTTTCAAGCAGGAATTACTCCAAGTGGTTTGGAATTTATGGAACGTGATGCCATTTTATGGACTTTGCCCTACGAACCAGAAACGGTGATTGATGTTAAAGATTCTCACCAAGCACATTTGTTGATTGAGGTTGATGGCTTTGACCAAGAAGTGTTGATGCAAGAATGTGAAAAAATAATGGAAGTGCTTTCAGAATTTGAAACGGATGAAATTTTATTTGCGGAAACGCAGGCTCAAAAAGATCAATTATGGAAATTGCGCCGTAAAGTTGGTGAAGCCGTTAAATCTCATTCAATTTACAAAGAAGAAGATACTGTTGTTCCTCGATATGCTTTACCAGAATGTTTAGCAGTTGTGAAGAATGTTGGCGAGAAATATGGCTTTAAATCCGTTTGTTACGGTCATGCCGGCGACGGAAATCTTCATGTAAACATCATCAAAGGAGATTTATCCGACGAATTTTGGAACAATGGTTTGTCTGCTGCTATTACGGAAATTTTTGTTGAAGTAATCCGATTAGGTGGAACAATTTCTGGCGAACATGGAATAGGTTTGGTACAAAAACAATACATGCCACTTGCTTTTTCAGAAGTTCAATTGAATTTGATGCGAGATATCAAAAAAGTCTTTGACCCGAAAGGAATTTTGAATCCAGGGAAAATTTTTTGATTAGCTGATGAAATTGATTAGCTGATGTATTGATTAGCTAATGGGTTGATTAAATGGGTTAATTTATTAAAAGGAAAAAGATGACAAACAACTTATACATAATCGCTGGTTGCAACGGAGCAGGTAAAACTACTGCTTCCTTCAATATTTTGCCTGATTTATTAGCATGTCGTGAATTTGTGAATGCAGATGTGATTGCTGCTGCTTTGTCTCCTTTTCAGCCAGAATCTGTTGCTTTTGAAGCTGGAAGAATTATGCTAAAACGCATTGATGTCCCGATAGCTATCGGGATGTAGAAAAACAAGTTGATTTTGCCATTGAGACGACCTTGGCAACAAAATCCTACAAAAACTTAATTGAAAAAGCACAAGCAAAAAATTATAAGGTAACTTTATTGTTTTTCTGGCTTTCTTCTTCAGACATGGCAGTAGAACGTGTTAAATCACGTGTTGAAAAAGGAGGTCATCATATTCCAACAGAAGTCATTCACAGAAGATATGAACGCGGAATTAAGAATTTATTCGAAATTTATTTAGATATTTGTGATGTTGTATCAGTTTACGACAATACAAATTCAAAAAGAGAATTGATTGCCACAAATAAAGATTTAGACCATTTTAAAATTTTAAATCCCAATAAAATGAGACAAATGCAAAACGCCGTTGGTGAACCGAGGGAAAACTACATGAGTGCCCACCAAATAAAAATTGATGATGCACTTAAAATTCATTACCGTAAATTGGTTGAAAAAACGATTGCTGAAAATTCTTATTTGGTTGTTACAAACGAAAAAGACGAGATTGTTAGGGTGTATGCCGATGAATTAAAACGACAATTGGATGCGGGACTGTTAGATTAATTTCTTCTATTTATCTCCAAAATCCATAACACACATCGTACCATATTTTTTGTGATCACCAAATTTGACACCTACAGAAAGAAAATTTTTATTCAAGATATTTTTTCGATGACCGTAGCCTGAAACATCTTCATCAATCAGTAAACTCATTACAATATCGATTGCTGTGTCGTTTCCATAATCGCAATTTTCGCCTGTTGCGCCGTATTTAGAAGCAAACTGTTTAAAGCGCTTTGAATAATTCTGATGACCAACCAAGCCTTTTTTGCCAGTATCTAAAACATGCTGCTGTGCACATTGAAATAAATCTTCCTGTGGAACAAGAGCACTGGATTTTTTTGCTTTTTTCAAATCGCTTTTTAATGAATTAAGTGCAGAAATCCGAACAATGTTAAATTCAGGATTGTCCGTATATTCTTGTAAATATGTTTTGGAAAATAAATCAGGATTTAGGCGAACAAGATTTATTAAATAAATTACCTCTTTTTCCAAATCAGAATAATACGAAATGTCATTTGCAGAATTTGCTTCCGTTTTTGTAGTCTCATCCCATTTCGAAAACGGATATTTTTCTTCCTGTTTCTTAAAAGAAAAAACAAAGAAAAGGGAAATAAATAAAAAGAATTTCATAAAGTACTTTTTGACTAAATCTACAAAAACTATTCCAACTTCTTAATTAATTATTGAAAAAAGTCAATTCACCACGTTTCATTTGATGAAATGCACGACTTAAATAAGCAATACAAATTCGCATGGCATCTAGAGACTCTTCAGTTTCTGCACTGATTTCTTTCTTTTGTAATTTCAACAATAGTTTCATGTACAAAGCGTGAAACATTATTTCAATATGGTTTTTGTCTTTTAAATTTGATTTTTCACGAAAAGAATCAATGTGTTCAATGGCAGTATTATAAAGCGTTTTGTATTTCTCGTCATTAGCCATATTTAACAAGGTGTTATGTAAATATGACAATTCGATCATTACCTCCTGAATCAAAAATAAATGTCCTTTTTGCTCAATTTTTTGATTTTTCATTTGCTGAATCAAATCTCCATACCATTGTCGATATTGAGCATGAAAGGAAGCATCAGGCAATTGCGGTGCCACATATTGATTCATAATTCTATCCAAATCGAACTCAAAAGATCGGATAACATCTTCAATCTGATACATATACAGAATGTACTCAGCAATATTTTCCTGAAGTTTTTTTTGTGCGATGAACATTTTTTAAAATTAAGAATGTAAAATGTAGAATTAAAAATGATGCACAATTCTCAATTCTTCCTTTTTAACAATTTATTATTTTTTCTTCTTTTCTTTCCCCGAAACTGTTGATTCAATTTCTTCTTGGTGTTGATTTAAATATGCAATAAACTCTTTTGTCACATCCATAGAAGGATTTACGAAGTTTATCTGTCCACCAGCACCGTGAATTAATAATAAATCAATGTTGTGTTTTTTGCAATATTCTTTGCCAGCTGCTTCAATTCGTTTAGTTAACACCTCCAAAATTTCAACAGTTTCATTTTCAATTTTCACACCTTCAGTTTGTTGGTACTGATACAATGCTTGTTCTCTTCGTTGCGCTTCTTGTTGTGCAGTTTGCAAATCAAAAGCAGAAAGTTGTCCAGATTGAGCTAATTTTTCATTTTTAGCTACATATTCTTGCAGAGATTTTTGTTTTTTCTCCAATTCATTTTGAAAACGAGTTTGTTTGATTTTTGTCGTGGAATCCATCTCACGGTAATAATCAAAACCATTTTTTAATGAATCCTGCACGTAAAATGCAATTTTTAATCCGTTTTTTATTACTGGAACATTTGTTGTAGTATTTTCAACATTTTTTTCTTTTCCACCGCAAGCAAAAATTACAAGCGTAAGGGCAGTTAGGCTAATGATTCTTAATTTCATAATTTATTAATTTTCTTTTGTTTCAATTTTATTTTTGTTTTCGAAGGCTTTTTGCCAATCTGCTCTCATAGAAATAAAACGCTCTATGCAATTTTCAAGTAATTCAGTTGTAACCATTGCTTTTACTTCATCAAGGCCAAAAACATCTGTTTCACCAATTTTAAATGTCTGTTCAAAATCCGATAATTCAATTTTTACAGAATACTTATTATTGTAAGAAAAAATCTGAATTTTATACCTATTGTGGGGAATATCTGCGACTACTCTCATAATTGCAACAAAAATAATAAAGTTTAAAGAATAAATGAAACTTTGAACTATTTTTTCCTGAATTAGTTGTTTTTGAAACGGCATGCATGAATAAAAAATCAATAAACAAAAAAAATCCACCTGCAAAGATGGATTTTAAAATATTCATTTCATTCAATTAAATCGCAAAAGCGACATCTTGATCGTTATATTCTTTAAATTCAAACGGTACTTTCACCATGAATGCATAATCTTGACCGACTTCGTACATATCTTCGTCAGATTTACGGTAGTACCATTCTACTTTTGCATTATGACCTTTTTCTACGATTTCATTCAATTTATACAATAAAAACAAAATTCGTTTAGAAGAAGAAATATTAAAATATTCTAAATCTATTTTAAACAAAGTTAACTCAGAAGGATTTTCTGAATATTTATCAAACCACGCCAAGGCATCACCCCAAAAAGGCTCAGGATTATCAGGGATTGCTCTTCCCTTTATCTCCATCACTCCATCAATATGAAATGCAATTGAAGGTGTTTGTAATGTTGCTTCTCGTAAAAAATCTACCATTATACATTCTATTTACAGGTGCAAATTGCAAAAAAAAATTGGATTAGCTATTCAAATTTTGAAAAAAAAAATAATAATTAGATGAATGGAAGTATTTTACAAATTAACGGCACAATTTAATGATTTAAAAAACAAGCATCTAAGCTCCAAAAATCAATTTTATTCAGAAATAAGTTTTTTTTAACACTTAAATAAATTAAATTTACATTTTACTCAATAGATATTCAAATTCAAACAAAACAAAATCTTGGAAAATTCATTTTTAAGCGAAAAATACAAGGTAATAAAAAAACTTGGAAATGAAAGTAATCGCAAATTTAGTCAGCTATTTTTGGTTGAAGATGTGATCACACGTGAACAATTCACCATCAAAATCATCAAAAAAGCTGGAACTCCAAATTTTGTACTAGATGCCTTTATTCAGGAATCAAAATTAAACTTCAAGTCTCCATTTTTACCTCAAAACATAGACTTTCACAATCTTGAAAATGAACTAATTTCCATCAA
>CAZHLZ010000119.1:0-9791 GCA_964532475.1 uncultured Chitinophaga sp. | reverse complement strand
TGCTTTTTCTAGAGGCACTGCAATTTCAACCGTTGGTGTTGTTGATAATCCTAAATTAACAACATCTATTCCTAAACCAATTAAGGTTGAGCTCACTAAGTCTGATATCATTTGACCGGAAAGACGTGCATCTCTTCCGATAACTACTTTTAATTTTTGATTTTGATTTCGGTTTTTCAACCAAGTTCCATAAGCGGCTGTAAACTTCACAGAATCAATAGGGGTTAGACCGTTGTCGACCTTACCCCCAATTGTACCTCTTATTCCTGAAATAGATTTAATTAAAGGCATAATAGTTAGTTAATGTAATTTTGTAATTTGTAATTTTTGTAATTTATTGTATAGTATGTCTGTAAGACTAAAAACAAATAAAAAACCCCCAAAGAAAATTGAAAAAAACAAAAAAAAATAATAATTTTTCTTAACTAGCTGTTTTTCAAATTATTAAAACTACAAATTTTCGAAAGATTTTTTCAATTCAATCATTTTTAAACAAGCAATTGCACATTCAACTCCCTTGTTTCCATGTTTACCACCTGATCGATCGATCGATTGTTGGATATTATTATCTGTAAGTAAACAAAATGCAACTGGTGAATTATATTCTAAATTCAAATGCATGATTCCTTGGGTTGCTCCTTGACACACAAAATCAAAATGTTTAGTTTCACCCTGAATAACAACACCAATGGCAATTACACCATCTACATCGGTATTGTCTAGCATCAATTGTGCACCCAAAGGCAATTCAAATGCTCCTGGAACAAAACGAATCAAAATGTTTGCTTCAGGAACGCCATTTTCCATTAAAGTTTCTTTAGCTCCTTTAAGCAAATTTAAGGTGATGGAATCGTTCCATTCAGAAACAACAATGCCGACTTTGAAATCGGCACCGTTTGGAATATTATTTTTATCGTATTCTGATAAGTTGCGATGAATTGTCGCCATTATTTTGTAGTTTTATTTTTAACTCTACCAATATATTTGTCAATTGTTTTCACACTTGAAAATTGCGTATAGTTTTCTTTAATTCGGGTGTATAATTCAGTAGCTTGCGAAAAATCTTTTAATTCTTCAGCAACCAATGCAGCTTTAAACAAATACTCTGGTGTTGTTTTTTCGTTATCGATTTTATCAGCAGCTTCCAAATATAAATCCAAAGCTTCACTGTATTTATTCATTTCAGAATAGCAATCACCTTGTAAACCGATTGTGTACACAGACAAGTAAGTATCGTTTACACTAACTCCTTCTAATTCTTCTAAAGCTTTTTTAAATTCACCTTTAGCCATGTATTGACGCGCCAACACGAATTGTGCTAATTCACCACCTTGTTTTCCATCAAATTTTTTCACAACTGGAGCCAATTCATCAATTGCTTTATCAACTGAATCTTTCGCAGCAAAATTTAATCCTGCATAATATGCATCTTTAGACTTTTCATTTGCTGGTTTCCAAATAAATTGTTTGTAAGCAAAATACCCTAAAATTAAGACAACTAAGGAACCAACTCCAATAGTTATCATGCGCAAATTCTTATTATTTTTAAATTGTGACTTTAGATCTTGACCAGATAAATTCTCTAACATTCTAATATTATTTTACTTATTAATTTTCATTTCCAAAATTCGAGGTGCAAAAATAGTTTTTTTTTTCAAAGAAATAACAATAAACTATACTTTTTTTGTTCTGATGCATTTCCATGATGATTTTAGGACCAATTTGTAGATAAAATTTGCCAAAAATTATTTAATGACTGTATAAATCTAAACATCACTCAAAAAGTCCTAATTGTGGAGCATCATCATCTTCCTCATCCATTTTTGGTTTGATGTCCCATTCAAAATTTATGGCCCCCTCTTCCGAACTTGATTCTGTTTCACCATCAGCTCCTTCACCGCCAAAAGCAGCACCGGAGGTAATTTCAAAAGGCACATCCATAGTCTTCACATCTTCTGGCCAAGGTTCTCCCCCATCCACTTCATGCGTTAATACAATTTCCTTCACCTTTAATTTTGTCATCTGATTCCCTTGAGCTTTCATTCCTTTTACCTCAATCAAATCAGCTAAATTCACAATATTATCAGGTAAGTTTTTCGTTTCTTTTAACAGTTTATTGTACACAATTTTCGCCTCAGGTCGGTAAGAAGTTGAAACCAAATCCATGTAGGAACCTTCTGCTTCAGAAATAAATGAAACTCGCTTATCCGTTGTGATTTCGCACACAAATCGTTTCACAAAATGTAAATCTTTTTCTGCATCGAAATAAACGGTTGAAATTGGACGATCTTGATTCCATTTTTCAATATGAACCATATCTTCATCGAAATGCGTCGCTAAATCAAAATGAGAGAGTCGATATTCTCCATTTTTGTACAAGGTTAAAATTTTATCAGAACCTTTAAATGAACCCAAAAATTTTCCTCTTCCCTCGTCATTTAAACGACCAACAATTTTATCATACCAAATTTTTCGAGCCGCAAGCGTTGAACCACCGACTTCTTTTTGTACAATTTTTTGCACAATTTCCTTTGTAACACGATTTCCCGCTGAAGTTCTACTCTTAATCAACATTTCACCGAAATCGATATCAAAACGCAAACGTTTTAAATGTGGTCTTGGTCTTAATAATACGGTGACAATTTCTTTTTCTCCATTCGGATGAACTGAAAAATACAATAATTTGGAACCTTTAGTACTACGTGTTAGATCGTATTCTGTATCTCTTGTAATACTATTTACGAAGAAACGCTTCATCATTGTTGGACCACCAATTCCATCTTGGTACATGACGTGATAAATTGTTCTAGTATCACCTTTTTTCCAAACATCAGCATGAATAATTCCTTTTCCAACAAATTTTTTGTCTGCCACCTTCGTGACCATCATTTTACCTGTATCGAAGAAAATAATAATATCATCGATTTCAGAACAATCATTTACAGCTTCATTTTTCTTCAGCCCCCAACCAATGAAACCTTCTTCTACATCGACATACAATTTTCTGTTTGCAATAATTACTTTGGTCGCGGTAATATTATCGAATATTTTAATTTCTGTGCGTCTTTCTTTTCCTTCCCCAAAACGTTTTTTAATGTCCTTGAAATATTCAATGGCATAATCAACTAAATTCTCCAATTTAGATTTTACTTCCTCCATTTCCGCTTCCAATTTCACAATCAAATCATCCGCTTTATCACTATCGTATCGCGTGATACGAATCATTTTGATTTCAGTTAATTTATGTAAATCTTCGTCAGTTATTTCTCTTTTGAACAAATGTTTAAACTTCTCAAAACGCTTGTACATGTAATTATACAAACTTTCTTTGTCGCTGTATAATTTAAAATCAATGTACATTTCTTCTTGAATAAAAATTTTCTCCAAGGTTGAGAAATGCCATTGTTGCATCAATTCATTCAAACGGATTTCTAATTCCCATTTCAATAATTGAAGTGTATTATTAGTATTTATTTTTAGGATTTCAGTTACTCCCAAAAATCGTGGTTTATCTCCATCAATAATGGATGAATTGGGAGAAATGGAGACTTCACAATCAGTAAATGCATAAAGTGCATCAATTGTTTTATCAGGAGAAATTCCTGGGACTAAATGAATTATAATTTCTACTTCAGAAGAAGTATTGTCCTCAATTTTTTTGACTTTAATTTTCCCCTTATCATTTGCTTTTATGATGGATTCAATCAAAGAACTTGTTGTTGTTCCAAAAGGAATTTCGTGAATAGAGAGCGTTTTATTATCAATTTTTTTGATTTTTGCCCTTACTCGTACTTTTCCACCTCTTAAACCATCGTTGTAGTTGGAAAAATCAGCCATTCCACCATGTAAAAAGTCAGGAAATAATTCTACTTTTTTACCTCGTAAGTGGTTTATGCTCTGCTCAATTAATTCATTAAAATTATGTGGTAAAATTTTACACGCCATCCCAACGGCAATTCCTTCCGCTCCTTGAGCAAGAAGCAAAGGAAATTTAATTGGAAGTTGCTCTGGTTCTTTATTTCTTCCATCATAACTGGCAAGCCAATTTGTTGTTTTAGGATTAAAAACTACGTGTGCCGCAAACTTCGAAATTCGAGCTTCAATATAACGTGGAGCAGCAGCACCATCGCCAGTTAAGGTATTCCCCCAGTTTCCTTGACAATCAATTAACAATTCTTTTTGTCCAAGAGCAACCAAAGCGTCACCAATGGAAGCATCCCCATGAGGGTGATATTTCATGGTGTTTCCGATAATATTTGCTACCTTATTGTAACGACCATCATCCAATTCTTTCATGGAATGCAGTATTCTACGTTGTACTGGTTTTAAGCCATCAAACAAGGCAGGAACGGCTCTTTCAAGAATTACGTAGGAGGCATAATCTAAGAACCAATTCTCATACAATCCATTTAAAGGAATAATTTTGTCATCCACATGAGATTTTTCAAAAGGACTTGAGTTTGGGTCATTTTGTTCCTCATTGTTTTCTGGAAAATCTTCTATTTCGTCTTCAGCCATATTGTATTACTATGCGTTATCTCGTTGTTAATTTTGATAATAGTTTGCTATTTACAAGTGATTTCATTTGCTCAATTGCGATTTTATTCAATTGTATTAAACGCTCTGCTTGTACTTTATTGTCTTGAATAAAAACAGAATTAATACTCTCAAGATTACTTAAAACAACTAATTGTTCAATCGTTGCAAAATCACGAATATTCCCTTTTTCATCTGTATTTTTTTCCCTCCAATCTTTTGCTGTCATTCCAAAAAGTGCTACATTTAATAAGTCTGCCTCACTTGCATAGATTAGACTTGTTTGTTTTTTATTTAGTTCAAGTGGAATCAAATTCGCTTTTATCGCGTCAGTATGAATTGAATAATTTACTTTAGCGAGAGTGCGCTGAAGATTCCAATCCAATTTAAGTCTGTCATTCTCTTCTTCTTTTAATCGTTGGAATTCCTTGATTAGATATAATTTGAATTCGGGACTTACCCAAGATGCAAACTCAAATGCAATGTCTTTGTGTGCATAAGTACCTCCGTTGTTACCTTGTTTTGAGCTAATGCCTATTGCGTTGGTAGATTCAATCCATTTTGAGGGAGATAATGTAAAAGAATTGGTGCCAGCTTGTAGCATCAAGGAGTCGAATTCGACCCCTTTGAAATTAGAATTATTTAGTAGTTCCCAAAGTCCAATAAATTCGATTGTTGATTTAGAGCGAAGCCAATTTTTCACCACATCTTTAGGTTCGTCCGCATTTTTATTTCTTGCAATATCAGTCAAAGAAATAAAATCCTCACCATTTATTTTAATTGCTCGAATAACAATACCCTTAACATCTATTTTATTTAATTTACTCATTTATCTCATCTTTTTAATTATGGCAAATTCGCCACAATTAAATTCTTTTAAACTTATCACATAGGTTCTTCCACATCATCTTGTTCCTTGGCTACTTCCTCTTCTAAATCTTTTTCAACTCTCAAGTTATCGATAATAAAATCTTGCCTTTCAGGTGTATTTTTTCCCATGAAGTAAGACAAAATTGAATCAATTGAGGCTTCTTTGGATAACAAAACTGGCTCAAGTCGAATATCTGCACCAATAAAATGTTTGAACTCATCTGGTGAAATCTCTCCCAATCCTTTGAATCGTGTAATTTCCGGATTTTTTCCTAATTCAGAAATGGCATTTCTTCGTTCTTCCTCAGAATAACAGTAAATTGTTTTCTTTTTATTACGAACCCTAAACAATGGAGTTTGAAGTACATAAACATGATTTCTTTTTACTAAATCAGGGAAAAATTGTAAGAAAAAAGTCAAAAGTAATAATCGAATGTGCATTCCATCGACATCGGCATCAGTTGCAATCACAATATTATTGTAACGCAAATTATCCATATCGTCTTCAATGTCAAGCGCAGCCTGAATTAAATTAAACTCTTCATTTTCATAAACCACCTTTTTTGTCATACCATAACAATTCAAAGGTTTACCTCGTAAACTAAATACGGCCTGCGTATTTACATCACGTGATTTTGTGATGGATCCACTCGCAGAATCACCCTCTGTAATGAACAAAGTGGTCTCTTCTCGACGTTCATCTTTTAAGTCCGTAAGGTGAATACGACAATCTCTTAATTTTTTGTTATGAAGGTTTGCTTTTTTAGATCGATCACGCGCTAATTTTCGGATGCCCGACAACTCTTTACGTTCTCGTTCTGATTGTTTAATTTTCTTTTCAATCGTTTCTGCAACCTGAGGATTTCGGTGCAAATAATTATCTAATTTCTCCTTTAAAAAGTCATTAATAAATGAACGCATGGATTGTCCTCCAGGCTCAATTTCTTGGGAACCAAGTTTGGTTTTTGTTTGTGATTCAAACACAGGTTCAACTACCTTTACAGCAATAGCGGCAACAATCGATTGACGAATATCTGCTGCTTCGTAATTTTTATTGTAAAAATCTCTTATAATCTTCGCAACTGACTCACGGAAAGCACTTTGATGTGTTCCACCTTGCGTTGTGTGCTGACCATTTACGAAGGAATAATAATCTTCCCCGTAGGTTTTTCCATGCGTAAAAGCGACCTCAATATCATCGCCTTCCAAATGAATAATTGGGTACAATGGATCACCGTCCATGTTGTTTTCCAACAGATCTTTTAACCCATCTTTTGATTGAAAACGTTCCCCGTTAAAATGTATAGAAAGTCCTCTATTCAAGTAACAATAATTCCAAATCATTTTAACAATGTATGGAATTTTGAAATTGAATTTTTTGAATATTTGTTCGTCTGGATAAAATTCTACGTAGGTTCCATTTGCCTCATCCGTTTTGGTTACTTTTTCTTCTGAAACAAGTTCTCCGCGCATAAAAGCTGCTTCCTTTTTTTCTCCATCCCTAACAGAATAGACCATAAAATGAGAACTCAAAGCATTTACGGCCTTGGTTCCGACACCATTTAATCCAACAGATTTTTTAAAGGCCTTGGAATCGTATTTTCCACCGGTATTCATTTTTGAAACGACTTCAACTACTTTTCCCAGAGGAATTCCACGACCAAAATCGCGCACTGAAACCTTTCCATCTTTAATTTTTATGTCGACTTTTCGACCATTCCCCATCACAAATTCATCGATGCAATTATCTACAACTTCTTTTACTAAAATATAAATTCCATCGTCGGCAGTTGCACCATCACCCAATTTCCCGATATACATACCAGGACGTAAACGAATATGTTCTTTCCAATCGAGGGAGCGAATATTGTCTTCCGTATATTGATTTTCTGCCATTTATTTCTATTTCTTTTGGATAACTTACAAAAATAAATAGAAAAAAGAGCAAGACAACTTAGCTATTCATCTAATTATGAACTAAGAAAAGTTAAAAACATTTTAACATTTTTTAAAAATCGGCTTAACATTCCTTAACAGATATTTTTTTAACTATTTCAGCAGAACACGTTATTATTGCATAAAATTTACAATTAAAAGCTATGAACACACAAATTAAAACTTTAGCATTAGGAATTATCGGTGGATTAATTCCTTTAGGAGCCTATCTTTTTGTAGGAAATATGTCCGGTACTTCCTTATCAGATGAAGTCATTGATGGAAATAGAAAAAACTTTGCCAAAATGGTAAACATGCCTGCTTTTAATCCAGCAATGACCGAAAATTTTGTCGATGCCTCAGAAAGTTCAATAAACTCGGTAGTCCATGTTACAACAAAAACGGTTAGAACGACTGTTCAAAGAGATCCATTTTACGAATTTTTCTATGGCCCAGGAACAGGAAATAGAGAATTTAAACAATATGGAAGCGGATCAGGATCAGGAGTTATTGTTTCCTCGGAAGGATATATTGTTACAAATAACCACGTTATAAACGAAGCAAATGAGATTGAAGTCATATTAAATGATAACTCAAAATATACTGCAACAATTGTTGGTTCAGATCCATCAACTGATTTAGCGGTACTTAAAATTGATGCAAAAAATCTAAATCCCATTTCTTTAGGGAATTCTGATGATTTAAGAGTTGGAGAATGGGTTTTGGCAGTAGGAAATCCGTTTAACTTAACTTCGACAGTTACCGCTGGAATTGTTAGTGCCAAGGCAAGAAATATAAATTTATTAAGCGATCGAACCTCAAATAATACAGTTCCAATTGAGTCTTTTATTCAAACAGATGCTGCTGTGAATCCAGGGAATAGCGGTGGAGCGTTGGTAAATACAAAAGGAGAATTGGTTGGAATAAACACAGCAATCGCATCACAAACAGGAAGTTACGCAGGATACTCTTTTGCAATCCCAGTAAACTTAATGCAAAAAGTAATGAGAGACCTTATTGATTACGGAATCGTTCAACGTGGATTTTTAGGTGTGCAAATTGCTGACATCAATCAAGAAATTAAAGAAAAAAATGAGTTACCTAACCTAAAAGGAGTTTTTGTTTCGAAAGTTGTTGAAGATGGTGGAGCAGATAATGCAGGTTTAAAAGATGGGGATGTGATTTTAAAAATTGGCTCCAAGGAAATAAATTCTGTTGCAGCCTTGCAAGAGGAAATAGGAAAACGTCGTCCTGGCGATAAAGTAACCGTTACCATCCGAAATAAAAAAGGGAATGAAGAAATCGTTGATATCGTGCTCAGAAATAGCGAAGGTGAAACAAAATTATTAAGTAAAAGTGAAATTTCTAAAAACACAGCTTTAGGTGCAACCTTCGTAGCCTTGACTGAAAAGGAAAAAAAGGAAATGAACGTTACATATGGTGTAAAAATTAAAACCTTAAATTCTGGCAAACTGAAATCAATTGGTTTTGAAGAAGGAATGGTCATTACTAAAATCGATCACGACCCCGTTGAAACGGTGGAAGAATTGAGTACAAAACTTTCAGCAACGGGCAAAGGTGTTTTAGTAGAATACTTAACTAAAAGTGGCAAAAGAGATTTTATTGGGATTGGACTTTGATGAGTTGTAAATGAAAAGTGTAGAATGTAGAATGTAGAATGGAGAGTGGAGAGTGGAGAATGGAGAGTGGAGAATGGAGAATGGAGAGTGGAGAATGGAGAGTGGAGAATTGAGAATTGAGAGTGGAGAATGGAGAATGGAGAATGGAGAATTGAGAATTGAGAATTGAGAGTGGAGAATGGAGAATTGAGAATTGAAAGCGAAACATGAATGATAAATTTAGAATCGTTTGTTTCAAACTGTGTTGATTTCAACTTACTTCGAATAGCTCAGCACACGTTGCTCAATCAAGATGGCAAAAAAAAGATGGAAACAAATTCAACAGACTAAAAATTCCTGTTCAATTATTTCAATCTCCGAGTAGTAATACTGAATATAAAAAAGGTACGGTTTTTGTACGGCGAAAAAACTTTACAAAAATGAAAAAAATATTTGGAAAACAAGTTTTTTTCGTCGTACCTTTGCACTCGATTACGGGAGATAAATGTATGAGTTTTGGTAACATTTACAGATTTCATTCGTAATAGGGTTTAAATAAACTTTTGAAAAATTCAAGGTTTATTGGTTTAACATCTTTAAAAAAAGGATATACGTTAGCATGAGACAACTCAAAATTACCAAGTCGATTACAAATCGAGAAAGTCAATCATTAGACAAATATTTACAAGATATTGGTCGTGAGGAATTGATTACAGCTGAAGAAGAAGTAGAATTAGCGCGCAAGATTAAGCAAGGAGATCAAAGAGCCTTAGAAAAATTGACTCGAGCAAACTTGAGATTCGTAGTTTCTGTAGCTAAACAATACCAAAA